>MEOR01000141.1:0-35900 GCA_001769295.1 Bacteroidetes bacterium GWF2_49_14
AAATCAGCAAAGTCTCTGACTTGTTGAATAGCCTTCAGTCTTAAGGGATTACTCCTCCATATCCGATACTATTATTCCACATTTCGGAATTCTCCGGGAATGAAATGTTTTTTAAATTATTGATATACAGTAGTTTATAATAATTGGCTGCGGTTTTGATTGCGTGTGTGTATGAAAAACAACGCAACCATGAAAAAAATTGCTTTTGCCGCAGTTCTTGCATTCCTCACCCTGGGTTCATTCGGTCGAATTGAAGCACAGTCATACGGGGGTGCTTATGCCGTTGATGGTACTCATACTGAATGGAATCTAACGAACGATTTCTATTCCGATATGTACCGGGCATTCAATACGGATAACCCGGTAGAATCCAAACTTTACCTCCATTATGATTGCCAGAATCAGGTCATGTACGCCCTGGTATTGGTCGTCGGGGATGTCATCGGACTCAAACAACCCGATGATGCATGGATTGCAATTAATGGAATCAGTAATAAAGTCTTTGACGGATCCACAGGTGATAATGGCACCGCTCCAGACTTCAAGTGGGTTTCCATAGGCTATGATGGAAACACTTCTCATGTCAAGGGGTATGAAGCTTCATTCCCACTGACTGAAGGAAACCATAAAATCATTGCACATATCGAAGTTTATGATGACGGTGAAGCTCAGACATCCGGAACGGTCAAAGACGACGACGGTCTGGTTTTGAATGTTAACTGTCCATCTATTCCTGAACTTGATCTTTCAGTTGCCAAAAGTGTGGATGACAATACTCCGGCTTTAGGCCAGGTTGTCTCTTTTACCATTACGGTTTCGAATCTCTCGGCAACCAGCGATGCTACCAGTGTTATTCTTACGGATATTCTGCCGACCGGTCTCTCTTTTGTTTCAGCGGTTCCTTCCAGCGGCATCTTCACTGCTGCCACCGGAGTCTGGACCCTTCCCTTGCTGAGTGCAGCATCATCAGCAACCCTGACACTGAATACCAGTGTTAATTATATTATCCCGCTTTGCAACCAGGTTTCACTTACCGGTCTGGACCAGATTGACAGCAACAGTTCCAATAATACTGCTGAATCCTGTGTGGATGTGCAGGACCTGGATCTTGAGGTACTTAAAATTGTAGATAACGCGGAGCCAAACCTGAATGATAACGTAACCTTTACGGTTTCCGTTCAGAACCTTTCAGCAACATTGGCCGCTACCAATGTTATTATTACCGACCAGCTGCCGGCCGGGCTGGAATTTGTTTCCTACACGGCTTCAAACGGCACCTATAATCAGGCTACCGGAATCTGGACACTGCCCACACTCGCTGCCGGTGCAACCGAAACCCTTGCAATAATTGTCAAGGTTACAACAGACGATCCGGTTTGCAACCATGCCGCCCTGACCGACCTTGACCAGGAGGACACCATGATCAAGAACGATGAGGATGAAGCCTGCGTTGACAGCAAGGTTGTTGAACTTGATCTCGGAGTTACGAAATCAGTCTATAATGCGGTTCCCAAAACCGGTGAAAACTCAATTTTCACCATTACGGTAACCAATAACTCTTCGGTTGAAACGGCCACCAATATAATATTGTCTGATATCCTGAATGCAAACTTCGTTTATCAGAGCCATACACAATCAACCGGAACCTACACCGAAGGCACTGGAAATTGGACGATCGCCTCCCTGGCACCCGCTGCCTCCGCAACCCTTACCATAACGGTTAAAGTCAACGGATCAGCTGACAACACAGCTTGCCTGACCAGCCTTGACCAGGAGGACACGAATCCGGCCAATGATTGTTCAACCGTTTCCGTAACGGTCTCCGGATCCTCCGGTGGCAACAACGGCGGTCTGGAAAGTAATGGTGATCTCGCCGGGCTTATCGCCTTGCGGAATTATAACCGAAGCCGCTCAGACAACAACCAGACCTTTGAAACTCCGGCAGCCATGGTGATCTATAGCTCACAACTTGCCGAACAGGGAATTATACGGCCGGTATCCGTTCTGAAAGGCCAGAGTAACCTCATGTCATACCTGCCGGAAACGGGTCCGTTCAAATCCACGGCATTTGTATCCACCCCATCAGACTTGCTCGAAATATCCAATGCCCGGGAAGTTATCTCACTGGACTATTTCAACGAGGAGAACCAGCGGTATGGTGCCGTTTTGGCACTCACCACTGAACAGGGTGATGTTTATAACCACACCAAGTTGATTTGCGACCGCCTGATGGGTGCAAGCATGGAAATGGCCATGAATATCCAGATTGACAATAAGCCTTTCATCCTGACCAAACTGGTTCAGGAGAATGGTGACATTGACTATGCTGTCACTTTCGTTGCCTGGACAAAAGGGGATGGATTAACCGTAGACAGCAGGTGGCATAACGAAGAATATTCACCGGAATCCGGAGCGTTAGTTTACAACTTCCAGGTATGGTCGGTGACCATTCAGTCAACCGTTGAGATGGTTGAAGATATCCTGAACCGGATGGCGAATGACGATGTGGTGAAATTCATGAATGTTCAACCGGGAAATATTCCGCAGGTTCGCGTGATATCAGGAGCCTACCGCAACGGTAGCCTCTTCCTCCAGATTGCCAATACCAACGGCGCATCCGAAGTAACAGTAAAAGGGACCCTAACCCGTACTGAACTCTCAGAACGTGAAAGCTTTGCCAAAACGGTTGCTATCCGCAGTGATCTGGCCATTCAGGAGGTTGAAGTCCCGGTTGGAAGCATCTATGATGCAGGCATAAATATCGGGAATAACCTGAACACCTTCCGCGATGCCCTCTATTTCGCCGATGGTAGCTGGGGCCTTGATTATACCGCCGATGGTGCCATTGTAACAGGATACACCCTTTCACCCAATGATAACATCGTTAGCGGTGATGACCTGTATCTGGAAAGAAACGTCTCCTTCACCGGTGAAATAAAAGACTATGTATCCATTTTCAGAGGACTGAAAGCCGGTTCACGTCCTATCGACCTTACCGGATACAATACCCTTCAGTTTGATGCATCAGGAGAAGGTTCGCTCGAAGTTGTGATTACCAAATCCTCCGTTGAGGGATGGTCGAAACAGTTCCGCACCCGGGTAGCCCTGGAGTCAGGCGAGAAGAGTTACATCATCAACTTCGCAAACCTTACTTCACAAGGTTCAATAGCATCATTCTCTGGTGAAGACATTGAATCTGTGGTTTTCAGCCTGATAGGTAACGGCTCCGACTGGAACCCGGTTTCCCTTGAGCTGAAGAATGTGAAGTTCACCACGGTACAGCCGGATTTCAACACCCTGTCGATGGAAGACTTCAGGCTGACCAGCTACCCGAATCCTTTCAGGGGAGAGGCTCAGATCAGCTTTGAATTGCCCGATAAAGGCCAGGTTCTGCTTACCATCCTGGATGGAACAGGCCGGCAGATCGAGGTGCTTGCCAACCAGGAAATGAATGAGGGACAGCATACTTGGAACTGGAATGCCTCCTCGCTGGACAGCGGAATGTACCTCCTGAAAATGAATTACAACAACCAGCAGGTTGTCAAGAGATTGATCGTAGAATAATCCAATCCGGAATATGGCGCAAACCGCCGGCTGAGAATTCGGCTGGCGGTTTTGTTTTAATGTTTCAGCTTAAGCTTGCGGATCAATCGGAGAAACTTCTCTTCATCGATTTGGGTGAACCGGCGGTTTTCCATGATTATCCGACCATTGACGATCACAGTTTCAACATCTTCCGACTGCATGGAGTAAGCGATGGTTGTGAATGTGTCATATCGGGGATACCAGTGGGGCTGATCGGGATTTATGATCATGAGGTCTGCCTGTTTGCCGGTCTCAACGGAACCCAAAACCTCATTCATCCGGTAAGCCTTGGCTCCGTTGATGGTTGCCATCCTGATGACTTCCGTTGCAGTGAGAATGGTAGGGTTGTTGTGAGCAACCTTCTGAATTCTGGCCAGCTGCTGGAGGTCCCGGACCATGCTCTGATTGTTGTTACTTGCGGGTCCATCGGTTCCCAGACAAACATTTATGCCCCTTTTCTGTAATTCTGAAACCGGACAAATGCCGGAACCTAATTTCATATTGCTGTTAGGTATCGTGGCAATGCTGGTATGGGTCTCCATGATTAAATCCATATCCTCAGAATCAAGATATATCCCGTGATGGGCTATGGCTCTTGGCGATAAAAATCCCAGATCATACAGATAGCGGGTAGGCGTTTTTCCATAGCGTTCACGCATCGTCCGGATTTCAGTGTGAGATTCTGCCAGGTGAATATTCGCGGGGATATCCAGCTCTTCTGAAAGTTCTGCGGCCAGGCGGATGATGTCGGGCGAACAGGTGTACGGTGAGTGTGCTGCAACAGCAACACTTACTAACGGATGATTCCGGAACTGATCAAAAAGAATGCGTGTATGGTTCATGACCTCGGCAGGACTGGGCTTGTTCGGGGTGGGGAAGTCAAGAATTCCTTCACCCAGGATAACCCTCATTCCGATTTCTTCGCAGGCTCTTGCAACATCTTCCTCGAAAAAATACATGTCCGCAAATATGGACGAACCTGAACGGATCATCTCCATTGCCGAAATCATGGTGCCAAGGTAAACAGTGTCAGGGCTGATATTCCTTCTCTCGGCCGGCCAGATAAAATGATTCAGCCAGTCGTTCAGACTAAGGTCATTTCCCAGTCCCCTGAATATGGACATGGCGGCATGGTTGTGGCTGTTAAAGAAGGTGGGCATCACAATCTTGCCAGCCAGGTTGACTCTTTTCCTGAAACTCCAGCCGGGTGGTACTTCTGAAGTGGCACCAACGAAAATAATCTTACCCTGATCAACGCACACGGCCCCTTCCGCGATCACTGCCATCTGCTCATTCAGCGTTAGTATTTGCCCGCCGGAAAGGATCAGGTCAAATTCTGATAAAATCATAAACCGATACGCTTTTGGTCCATTTTTCAACTTCCCTTAAAATCATCTCTTCATCCAGGGTCAATATTTTCCTGTCTTCCATAACCACCTTTCCGTTAACGATCAGAGACTCAATATTCCTGTTTTCCATGCTATAGACGATCTGTGAATAGTGATCGTAAACCGGAACCATATTGGGTGAGTCAGGATTAATGATAAGCAGGTCGGCAGAATACCCTTCTGCAAGTGAGCCGGTTATTCCGGCAAGTCCATAAATATCTGCATTTATGGAGGTGGCCATCTGCAGGGCATGCCGTGCAGCCAGAACAGAAGGATCCAGGGCTTCAACCTTGTGAAGTCTGGCGGCGGTCTGAAGTTCCGTCAGCATGCTTAAACTGTTGTTGGATGAGGCGCTATCGGTACCCAGTCCGACACGTATGCCTTTGTCAATCATTTTATTGACCGGGCTGATACCGCTTCCGAGCAACATGTTGCTGTGCGGGTTGTGAATAATGCCCACATTCCGCTCTGCCAGAATTTCAATGTCCTCATCTGAAGCATGCACCATATGGATAGCGATGAAATCGGAATCAAGCACGCCGGTTTCTTCAAGCCATGCCACCGGGGTTTTTCCATAACGTGACCGGATCTGTTCAAACTCATTGCGGGTTTCTGAAACATGACTGCATACCTTAACGCCCCATTTCTTACCCAGCAACCCTGCTTCCCGGTACAAGTCGGCCGAGCAGGTAAACGGAGCATGCAGGACCAGGTAGGGGTGAATTGTAGGATGGCCCTTGTATTTTTCGAGGAGCGCGGCTGAAACGTTAAAACCATCAAGGGGATCACGGATGCTAGGCGTTGAGGTGCTGAACAGTGCTTCCCCAATGAAGCCCCGCAGGCCACTCTCTTCAATGGCTTTGGCAGCATGTCCTGAGAAGAAATTCATGTCGGCAAGTGTAGCTGTTCCGCTCTTGATCATTTCAAGCACGGAAAGGCAGGATCCAAGGTATACATTCTCGGGATTGCAAAACTGCTTCTCGAGCGGCCAGATTACCTTGGTAAGCCAGTCCTGTAAATGGAGGTCCGTACCCAGGCCCCGGTAAAGGGATAGACTCAGATGCGTATGGGCATTAAAAAATGCCGGCATGATGATCTTACCCTGGGCATGGATGGTCTTACCAGCATAATAGGGCCCGATAAAGTCCTTTCTATCGCCAATATATTCAATCCTCCCATTGCCTGTCAGAATAAGGGAATCCCGGTATTCCGCAAAGCTTTTGTCGAGCGTCAGGCACTCCCCACCCAGGATTGCCAGATCGAAATATGGTTGGTTGCTGGTCACTTACTGTTTGAAAAGAGTAGGTTTTATGCGATAGAATCCGGTTTTCTGCTGATAAAGGTATCCCGCCTCGCAAAGGATATCCTCCCGGAACAGGTTTCCTAAAAGTGAGATTGTGGTGGGATTTCCAGCCGCATCAAAACCATCGGGTAAAACCAGGCAGGGTTGGCCGGTCAGGTTGGTTATTGTCAGCTGGTTGCCACCAAATGTGGGTGCGATAATCAAATCGTACCCCGAAAACAACCTGTTCATCTCCAGTATGAGTTCCTCCCTGATCCGGTTGGCCTGAATGTATTCCACAGCCGTGATAAACCGTGATGCCCTGAACGTATTGGGCCAGTCATTAGAACCCTGGGCATCCAGCAGGGTGTCGCGGTCGGATCGGGTCAGGTCATCAAAGGCTGCGGCGGCTTCAGCCGACAGGATTATCCGCATGGCGGAAACCGGGAAATTCTCCGGAAGTTCAACCGGGATCAGCTTTGCTCCATGCTCGCGAAAAACGGCCAAAGCAATGGAATCATTCTGTTTTCCCTGATAGTTCTGGTTGAAATATTTTTCCAGATAGCCTATTTTCAGTCCTTTAAAAGAATTTATAGGGGTAAAGGTGAACCCGGTCGTAGTGGTTGCCGGATCATGGATATCGGGTCCATGGATGGCATCCAGAACGATTGCGCAATCCATGGCTGTGCGGCAGATCGGTCCAATTTTATCCATGCTCCAGCTTAATGCCATCGTGCCCGTTCTTCCAACCCGGCCAAAGGTCGGTCTTAACCCGGTAACACCGCATCGCGTGGATGGAGACACGATGGATCCCAGAGTTTCCGTGCCGATGGCGAAAGCGACCAGACCTGCGGCCGTGGCAGAAGCCGGACCGGCTGAGGACCCGCTGGAGCCCCGCTTCAGATTCCAGGGATTCTTTGTTGTTCCTCCGAACCAAACATCCCCCATGGCAAGGGCTCCGCTGGTGAGCTTGGCGATCAGCACCGCCCCGGCATCAGTCAGTTTCTGAACGACATGGGCTGTCTCATCGATTCGCTGATCCTTGTAAGGGCCTGCTCCCCAGGTGGTCGGATAGCCAGGTACCGACATGAGGTCCTTAACTCCATAAGGTATACCATGAAGCTGCCCCCTGTATTTTCCCTCCCTGACCTCCTGATCCGCTTTCTCAGCCTGCTTCATGGCCAATTCCTCAGTAAATGCAACAACACACAATAATGAATCATTGTGCCGCTTAAGACGTTCCAGAAAAAACCGCGTAAGCTCAACCGAAGTGATCTGCTTCGACCTGATCAGTCCGGCAAGCTCATGAATGGTCATAAAAGCCAGTTCATTTCGATCTGAAGGAAGGCTAATGGATCTATTATCAGGCCAATGGGCTGGTTTTTCGAATGCAGGTGGAATGAAACCGGGAGGAGCAGGATGAAAAACAAGAGCAGGAATCCGCCCGTTCGGGATCGGATTTTTACGTAAACTGATATAATTGCGTCCCTGATCAGCAACGGATCGTTGCATCTGAAGCAGCTCCGGACCCGTAAAACGAAGCCCTATGATTGCGGCAGCCTGTCGGAGCGCGGCGGTGTCGGGCAGGGATCTTTCAACACTCTGGGCCTGAAGTTGAAGGCATGTGCCTGCAGTGACAATTATCAGGCTAAATAAACATTTTTTTACTTTGTGACACATTGTTTTCATAGTGGAAACCTTTCAATCATAAGAACAAGGGAAACTCCAAACCCGGCACCTGAAAAAACCAGGTTCCATTCGCGGGGCTTGGCCTTAAAAATATTCATGACCAGGATTCCAAGCAGGAGAAAGCCACCCACAATAATAAGCTGACCAGCCTCAATCCCCAGGTTAAAGGAGAACAGGGGACCTGCCAGGGAGTTCTCCTCACTCAGCATCATGCGCAGGTAATTGGAGAAACCCAGACCGTGGATCAAACCAAAAAATAAGGCCAGAAGGTACTTGTAAATATGCATTCCCTTGTTGAATTCCGTCTTTTGCTGAAAAATGTTACCAACTGAAGTGAGGAAAATCGTTACCGGTATCAGGAACTCCACCCAATCCGATGATATGCGCAGCCAATCAAAAGTGGCGAGCACCAGGGTTGTGGTATGGCCTATCGTAAAGGCAGTTATCAGGATCAGGATCTTATTCCAGTGTTTAATCTGATAGACGGCACAAAGCGTGATCAGGAACAGGATATGGTCGTACCCCTTTATATCTGCGATGTGTTCGATCCCAAGCTGGAGGTATAATTGAAAAGTACTCATTGTTTTTCCGGATTCGCTGAGCGTAAAAGTATTAATTTTACAAGGCATTCCCGACAGGTATGAAAGTAAAAGGCCTTATTCTGATTTGTATGTTATTGATGGCTGGAGGATTCTGGTCGCATCCCCTGCACCTGTCGTTTACGAACCTGGAATACAAAACCGGTGCTTCGCGCTGGGAATTAACGGTAAAGATTTTCTCGGATGATTTTGCGGATGCCCTGAGGTTGGGAAATCTTCAGGGAATTGACACTGACTCCAGACCTGATTCTCCGGAAATTGTTTCTCTGCTTATTGACTGGGTAGGGGGGCAATTAAAAGTATGGTTCGATGAAAGAGAAATTCCAGCCGGTACATGGACGCTGAAAGGCTGGAAAAACAAGGAAGCAGCGGTTTGGATGACTTTTACCTTTCAGGAGGCGATGCCGGTGAATCAGGTCAGAATTACGAACAGGCTTTTGCTTGATCTGTATCCGGATCAAAAGAATTTATTCATCTTTACGATGGGCCAGATTCAGTCGTCCCATGAGTTTAATGGTAAGAGGACAGAGGCTGTAATTACCCTTAACAAGTAGGTATGATATTTGTGTGTAAGCACTATTCTGACAGATTTTGAAAAGACACCGCCACATAGCATTACTGACTGCCTTGCTATTCGCAATACCGTTCAACCTGTGGGCTACGCATAACAGGGCTGGAGAGATTACTTATAAGCAAACGGGCGAGCTTACATTCAAGATCACGGTAATCACTTATACATCAACCGGTCCCGAGCCTGTGGCTGACCGGCCGGAGCTGGAGGTGCAGTTTGGTGACGGCACCAAGGCCAGTGTTCCCCGAATTGAGCAAGTCTACCTACCGGATTATTACAAGCGAAATAAGTATGTCTGGGAGCATACCTACCCGGGTCCGGGAACCTATCAGATCGTGGTTGAAGATCCAAACCGCAACCGGGGAGTAAAGAACATCCCGAACTCGGTTAATGTTGTTTTTTCTATTAAAACCATCCTTGTTATCAATCCCGGCATGGGAAACAACAGCACTCCCATACTGCTCAACCCCCCGATTGACAAGGCTGCCCTTGGATATACCTTTATTCACAACCCAGCCGCTTTTGATCCCGACGGCGACAGTCTCTCCTACAAGCTTGCCATCTGCACCGCTGAGAACGGTAAGGAGATTGCCGGATACACCTTCCCACCATTCAGCGATTCCCTGGTGGTTGATGAGAGAACCGGCGACCTGATATGGGCGGCCCCGACTGAGGTGGGAAAATACAACGTGGCCATGACCATCGAAGAGTGGCGGCATGGTGTGAAAATCGGACGCATCCAGCGAGACATGCAGATCGAGGTTTATACCACCGATAACCAACCCCCGGTTATAGAGGGGACCGGAAGATTTTGCCTGCTTGCCGGACAATCCTTTATACAAACGATTACTGCAACCGACCCCAACGGAGATTCCATAAACCTGTCCGCCAGTGGCGGCCCGTTATCGCTTGAGATCAATCCTGCACAATTCCGCCAGATCACTTCGTCGCCAGGCCGGGCAACCGGAAGCATCCGGTGGAATACCGATTGCACTCTGGTCAGAAAACAGCCCTATCAGATTATCATCAAGGCAAAAGACCTGAACAGCGAACTACAGCTGATCGACAGTAAGAATTTTGAGATCCTGGTTATTTGCCCACGTGTCGAAAACCTCATGGCGGATCCTTACTCCAGTTACGTCACCCTGACGTGGAATCCGGCTCCCTGCGCCAACGCGGCCGGGTATAGGATATACCGAAAAACCGGAACGGCCTTTTATGATCCCGGCCAGTGTGAAACCGGGCTGCCCGCGGAACTGGGTTATACAATGGTCAAAGAGGTGCGGGGACACAGTTCCACCCAGTTTATGGATACCAACGGAGGTAAGGGCCTTGAACAATCTATTGATTATTGTTACCGGGTCGTCGCATTTTTTGATGATGGCGCTGAGTCCATTGCTTCAGGGGAGTTTTGTACCCGACTGGTCAGAGGATATCCACTGATTACAAAGGTCTCGGTAAAAACAACGGATCCTGAAACCGGACAAATAGAGCTCGGATGGCGGAAACCCGGACCCGACCAGCTCAAGGATGCTAAAGGTCCGTATGTTTATCAGATTTACCGTTCTGAAAATCTATTCGGGCAAAACGGAATCCTGATAGATTCACTTCAAAACCTTGAGGACACCTCTTATCTGGATAAAGGAATGAATACGGCCGGCAAATATTGGTCCTACACGCTGGAGCTCTGGAACCGGGAGCCCGGCAACAACTTCAGGATCGGTGAGCCCCAGGTAGCTTCGCAGGTTGATCTCCGCGTTGAGTCCTATCACAGATCCCTGAAGCTGATCCTGCAAAAGAATGTTCCCTGGAAGAATGAAAAATATGTAATCTACCGGCAAACCGGAAACCGGGAAGATTCAATCGGGGTTACTGCCGGCCTTGAGTACTTCGACCGAGGCCTTCTTGAAGGGAACACCTATTGTTACCGGGTGAAGAGCACCGGCTCTTTTGAAGATCTGGGGGTATCAAACCTGATAAATTATTCACAGATCAGTTGTGCAGTGCCGATCGATACCATTCCGCCATGTCCGCCGATTCTTACCGTTACCAGCGTTTGCGACAGCCTGTCGAACCGGCTGTTATGGAATAATGTAAACGACTCCTGCTGTTCCGATGCTGCCTTTTACCGGGTCTATTATAGGAATTCACTGGAAGGGGACCTGTTGAGGATAGATTCGGTTTCCCCGGCTGATAAAACGGAATACTGGCATTTCCCGGAAAAGACAATGGCAGGCTGTTATGCGGTCTCGGCGATTGATTCGGTTGGTAACGAAAGCATCCTTTCAAACGTTGTATGCGTAGATGATTGTATTAATTATTCCCTTCCGAATGTTTTTACGCCCAATGGAGACGGTATAAATGACCTCCTGAAACCCAATCCATACAATCGGGTTGAAAAAATCAAACTGCAGGTTTTTTCCAGATGGAACACGCTCGTTTTTCAGACCGAGGACCCCGAAATCAACTGGGACGGCAAGCATATAAGAACGGGCAGGACAGTGTCTCCAGGAGTTTATTATTATGTATGCGATGTCTATGAGCATCGGCTTACTGGTATTGTGCCCCGATATCTGACCGGGTTTATACATGTTTTATATTCTGATTTAAGCGGCCGGGGAAAATGAGAATGTTTTCAGCAATATGGGTTCTCAGTCTACTTTTAGGTGCAACCCTCAGCGGTCAGGTTCCTTCGCGCGACCTCACCCTGATCCGATCGCGGTTTTTACTATCAGAAGGAAAGAATGAAGAAGCATTAAGCCTTTTAAAGTCAGGGAAGTCTGATCCGGTCAATCAGGTTCAATGGCAGCTTACCCGGGCAAAAGCTGAGCGCGGTACCGGCCAGACTTTCGAATCCATGGAAACATTGAACTCTATACTCACAGAGAGTCCTGCCTCTGTAAGTTTCGAACTTGCCCTGTGTGCCGTGGAACTAAAGGACTACGAGTCTGCCATTCTTTTTCTTGAAAAGCATCTTTCATGCCCCGACCATTTCACTGAATTGGAAATCAAGAAGGAGGAAGCATTTAGTTCGCTGGATGACAATCCTTTATGGAAGCGCCTGTGGCAAAGGGATTGGTACACACAGGAAGAGAACGGCCTGGCTGAGGCACGTTATTTAATTAAAGACGGTCATTATTCGGAGGCGATAGGAATCCTTGATGGGATAGCGCAGGACACCAGGGTCCATGCCGTGGCACTTTTTCAAAAAGGCAGGGCGCTCCTAGGTAATAAACAGGAGAGGCAGGCTCGTGAACTATTCCGTGAATCCATCAATTCAGCCCGCCAAAATACACGACTACTTGACGAAATGGCTGCGTTTTTCGATTCTGTTTCGATGCCTGACCTGGCAGTACAGGTGGTCAATCAGCTTTTGCTGATTGATCCAACCAATCCCAATTACCTGATTTACAGGGCTATACAACGTATTGAAGCAAGTTCGGAGAGTGTGGCTCGTAACGAAATAGGCTGGCTGTCAGATGCCGGGATAAGTTCCAATGACCTTTTATTTCAGGCAGGTCTGAGGTACAGAAAATCAGATCCTGAGCGGGCAGCCGATTTTCTGACCCGTGCCATTGATGCCGGAACGCTGGATGCACGCTACTATTTTGAGAGAGGCGCCCTGAGATGTAGAAATAATAAGGTTGGCGAAGGTTTGGATGATCTGGCCATGAGCCTGGATATCAATCCGAACCAGCCGGAATTATACCTGGTGCGTGGTGGATTCCGACTTGAAGCCGGGGATCAGGAAGGAGCCTGCTATGACTGGAGGAAAGCATTTGAAATGGGAAACGGACATGCGGCTGACCTTCTTGCAAAGCATTGCAGGTAATCACCTATATTTTAGCTGCAACCCTTTTTACCTCATGGAGTAATTCTCGCATATCATCAATAGTGGTGAACGGATTCATCAGGCTGGTTCTCAGATAAGTAACCCCATCAAAAGCAGTCTGTACGATATAAAACCGTCCATCCTCAATAATACGCTGCCTGACTCTGGCAATGAGGGTATTGTTTTCATGGGTATCCAATCCCTTTCGTATTAACCTGAAACATACAATATTGCTCTCCGGTTCGTAGGGCAGGTCAAAGTCGGGATCCGATTTGATTAACCCGGCAAAACTTTTGCCCAGTGCATAACAGGATGATAAATAATCCACAAATATCTGGGGTCCGTATGTCTTCAGAATGGCGTAAACCTTGATACCCATCATATTCTTGGTACATTCCAGTGTCCTGACGGCGGAATTGTACCAGAGCTCCCTTTCAACATCATGAAGAATATAGGCAGCCTTCTGATTGAACGTATCATAGGAGCGCGCACTCTCCCGGAACAGAACGGCCGTGGTGAGTGCACTGACTCCAAGCATTTTGTGAAAATCGATAACCACTGAGTCTGCCCGCTCAATGCCTTTTGTCAGATGCCGGTAGTCAGGGGTTATGGCTGCTGCTCCGCCATGTGCACCGTCTATATGAAACCAGATGTTGTGCTCCTCACAGAAATCTGCCTGGGATTCAAGGTTATCATAAATACCGGTAGAGGTGCTGCAAGCATTTCCCACCAGCGCCAAAATGGTCAACCCTTTTTGCCCCGCTTTCCGGAATAATCCTTCAAGCATGGAAACGTCCATTTTATGATCCGGAGTGGAAGGAACCCTCACGATGCCGCGATCGCCCCAACCCATGATCTGAATAGCCCGTGCGATGCTGTAGTGAGACTCTTCTGAAACCATGACTGCAGGATGGAAGCCGGGCTTGTTGCCCTCGTTCCAGTAATTAAATCCTGATTTGTGCTGCCGGGCAGCCAGAATGGCTGTAAGATTACCCAGCGAGCCGCCTGAAGTCAGTACCCCTGAGGATTCCGGCCCATAACCAATAGCCCTTGCAAGCCAATCAGTCACAATTCTCTCCATGGCCGTGCTCACCGGTCCCATCTCATAAATAGCCGAACCATTGTTCAGGGCTCCGTTGATCATGTCTCCCAGTCCCGATAACGGGATGGTGGCACTGACCTGGTGACCCATATATTTCGGGTGGTGCAAATGAATGGTGTCATCGATGGCCTGCTGCCAAAAACAGGTGAAATCAAATTCACTGTCCAGTTCCGATTGCCATTTTGCCAACCTTTCATCAGGTTCCATCCATGGCAGAACAGTGGTTTCAGTTTGATCCGCGCAGGCAGCAAGATGGTCAGCCAGAAGATCGGCAAGCTTATGGGCCTGCTCCCGGAAATGCTCCGGATCATAGGCTCTTTTTAATAGATCTGTCATTAATCGTGTTGACCCTTGCTACTTTCCGCTGGTTTCATTACTGATGGTTTTTCCCCTGGGTTTCCATAGTATAAAGAACAGTCCTGTCAGAGCTAAAGGAATGCTTAGCCACTGTCCCATATTCAAGGCCATTCCAGACTCAAAGGCAACCTGGTCGGCCTTCAGGAATTCAATGAAAAACCGGAACCCGAAAACCAGAAGCATGAACCATCCGAAAATCCTCCCTTCCCGGAATCGCGTATCCGTTTTCCAGTAGAGATACATCAGAAAGGCAAATATGGTCAGATAGGCAAGTGCTTCGTAAATCTGCGTAGGGTGTCGGGGTATATTGTCTTCTCTTACAAAAATGAAAGCCCATGGAACACTGGTGGCATTCCCATATATTTCACTGTTAATAAGGTTTCCTGTCCGGATAAAGACACCGGCCAGTGCTACCGGAATCGCAACGCGGTCCATGGCCCACAACATGGACTTTTTGCTCACCCTTTTTGACCAGATCCATAGCATCAGGATGATCACTATAGCGCCATGACTGGCCAGTCCACCGTGCCAGATCTTGATGATTTCAGCAGGATGTTCGCTGTAATAGGCCCAGTCATAAAAGAATACATGCCCCAGGCGTGCGCCGACGACGGTCCCGATCACTACGTACAGGAATAAACTGTCGATCCAGTCCCTGGGTACCCCATCCCGCTTGAAAATTCGGGTGACAATATAAATGCCGGCAACGAACCCAAGGGCAAAGAGTAACCCATACCACCGCACGGACCATTCTCCGATGTGAAACATCACGGGATCCACGTCCCAGACAATACCATTTTTCGGCTCCATTTAACTCAGAATTTGATTGACCAAATGTAGCTATTATCGATTAAATCCGACTTATTTCAAAAAACGAGGAGATGCCAGACAGAATGAAATACTTAAAAAATTATTATTTCTTTACATCAAATTAGCTAACCCTATGAAAACAAAATTCACTTTCCTGATTGCCTTGATGTCAATTTTGAGTTTTTCTGCGGCTCAGTCTCAAACCGCCGAGAAAACCAAAAAGGGATTCAGCTTTGGAGCGGTCCCTGCCATTGCCTACGACTCCGACCTGGGTTTTCGTTATGGAGCCCTTGCCAACTTCTACGACTACGGGGACGGGACTATTTATCCTTTTTACAAGCACTCCCTTTACGTTGAGTGGTCCCATACCACAAAGGGTAGTGATATGAAGCAGATCAAGTATGATTCCGAATACCTCATTCCCGGAATCCGGCTCACCGCTGATGCCAGGCTTGAGACCGAGCAGGCTATGGATTTTTACGGATTTAACGGCTTTAATACGATGTTTAATCCGGCCTTGGTTACCGTTGGGGATCCCAATTATGTTTCCAGGATGTTTTACCGGATGGACAGACGCAACCTGAGGCTCAGAGCGAATTTCCAGGGTAAGATTGTTGGCAGGAAACTGCGCTGGTTCGCCGGAGCCGCCCATTACAATCTGAAACTGGATTCGGTTAACATCGATCGATTAAACCAGGGCAAAGAAGGTGATAAAGTGCTTCCTAATGTAGACGGTATTTATGATCAGTTTGTCAAATTAGGTGTAATCGAGGCCGACCAGGCACACGGCGGGGGAGTAACATTTCTTTCGGCGGGAATCGTCGCAGACACCCGCGATAATGAGCCCAATCCAAATAGGGGTATCTGGACTGAAGCCATGGTGCTTACGGCTCCTGGTTTTCTTTGGAACAATAATCCATTTACTACCCTGGTTCTAACTCATCGTCAATATTTTACGCTGTTTCCAGACCGCCTGACATTTGCCTACCGGCTCAATTATCAATCAACCATCGGAGGGCAGATACCGTGGTATATGCTAAATTTCACCTATAGTACTTATGATAACCGGGAAGGCCTTGGCGGCTCCAAAACTTTAAGAGGAATCATGAGGAACAGGGTCGTTGGCGAAGGATACGCGCTTGGTAATTTTGAGTTACGGTGGAAGTTCGCCAAATTCACTGTTGCAAAACAAAACATCTACCTTGCCCTGTCGCCTTTTGTCGACGCAGCCATGATCACAAAACCCTATAAACCCAATAATGATTTCGAAATACCGGCGCAGTTCTTCGGCCAGAAAGACGGACTTCACATTGGCTATGGGGCGGGAATTCACATCGCACTTAACCAAAACTTCATCGTAGCAGTTGATTATGGTCTGGCAGCCAATAAGAATGACGGCAAATCTGGATTATATATCGGACTTGACTTTTTGTTCTAAGTATCTATACCCTTGTCTTCGGAAGGATCACAATTTTGTGGTCCTTTCGTTTTTTACAGCTGCCTGATGGCTTTGAGGATGGCCATCTTGGTGCAGGTCTCGAACACTTTCAACTCCTGCTCATATTCGGTTCCCGTATTGCGTCTTAAATCGACACCGAGCTCAGCGGCATTTTCAATTTTATCGCCGGTTTGAAACTCGCCTACAGTTTCTTTGACCAGATTTTTATCCTTGTCATAAATCTGTATCCGGCATCTGATTTTAACCAGCATCTTTTGCCTGTTATACGGATCGGATTGATTCTCCCCGTTAAGTGCAACCATTCCTATGTCTTTAATATGAAGCCTGATGTATTGTTCGGCAATTCCCGTGGGTACTACTTTATTGATTGTGGCTATTGGGTGGCCATATTCATTGGCCTTGACTGAACTCAACGTATCCACGGCCAGCAGCTCCTTGCCGTGTTTTTGAAACTGAATGGTAATAAATGGAATACACGTATTGTAGATGTACTCAATACCTCTTTTCTTACCTTTTGTTCCGTAATTCTTAAGGTAATCCTTTGTAAGCATGTCACCCTGGTCATTGGTAAGTTCAATTTCAACCGGAAAACTGAAGATTGCCAATTTCTGACCAAATCCTGATGGTGATAACAGGGAAAGGGATAAAAACCCGGTAATCAATAATGCAGCGGATTTTTTCATTTTGTTTTGCTTAATGTGTAAAGATACAAAGCCGTTGCTATATTTTATTTCTCTGACCCAGGATTTCTTCGGCTAACCGATAAACCTGGCCGGGTGTCACTAAATCCATGCAAATCATGGGGTGATCAGTCCGGTGGCAAGGTTTAGCACCATATACCGAACAAGGCCTGCAAAAAGCTTCAGGAGAGGAAGTATACAATGAATAGGTATCCGGCTGACCCAGTGCTGAAAAACCAAAGGCCGGATCGGTGGCACCCCAAACTGAAAGGGTGGGGACTCCTGCCAGTGCGGCGAGATGCATGTTCGCAGAATCCATGGAAATAAACAGATCCAGCGAACGTATCAATTCAACCTCCTTATCAGGATTAAGGGTCCCGGCAATGTTGATAACAGAAGGTTTTTTTATGGCCTCCAGGTTAGCCTGATCTTCTAGTCCGCCAAATAGGTAAATTGTGGACTTGTAATTAGTTAATAATTTGTCAATCAGTGCAATGACATGTTCCTGGCTCCAGTTCTTCGTGCTGTGCCTGGCAAGCGGGGCAATCCCGATCTGAAAAAGATCATGACTATTCTTGACATGACCCCTTTTTTCCAATGGCTGGTGCTGAATGGTGCCATAATAACCGGCGCGGTTAAAAACCTCAAGATACCGTTTGGTGGTATGCGGAATCTTCACCCCTTTCCTCCCTTTCAGTATCTGACGCCTCAAGCCACGGTATTTCCTGATCCGGTATACCCGGTGAAACCCGATAGAATAAAGTAAGTCCAGAAAATATGTTCTCCAAACCCCATGCAAATCAATTACTTTTTCGATTGGGTAACGCCTGAGCTCTTTATATAACCGGAGTAGCCCAAGAAAGCCTTTGTGCCTGTTTTGAGGGTCGAATTCAATGATATGCAGGTTCCTGATCTCCTTAAAGTAGGCTGCGAATCGGCCCTGTGTAACCAAAACCATAGCCAGGTCCTGATTTTCCCTGCTAATTCCCTGCAAAACAGGGAGGGTCAGCAGAACATCTCCCATCGATGACAGGCGTAAAATCAGGATCGTACTCATTTAGTATCCGGAATAGGATTTTTCTTCATGCAAGGCCGAACCAGTCTGGAGGTTTATTTGTTTCTTAATGGCTGCGCGCTGATCATTCAATAAATAAACAGACCTCGCTGCCTCAATGAAGCCCTCTCCAAAGTCTTGACAAGCCTCGTAATTTCTTATCACATCCTCAGTTTCCCACAGCCTGAGGTTAACTCCCCTGAGTTCGCTTAGTAAGCCGGGTACTAAAGCTGCGATCTCACTGGACAGGGTTGAGATCAGGTCGTATTCTGCCAGAATGTTACCCCTTTTGTCCGGATTCTCAATTTTTGACAACTTGATCTCAAGTATCGATAGCTTATCAAGCAGCTCTCCGTTGGATATTTCAACTTTCATTGTGAAAAGATAGACAATTATTTGAACGCAGATTTATAAAAAAAATGGCCCGCATATTGATTATTAACAAATAATTAAGTCGGATATCAAACAGATCTGACTTATTTTGTGGTGATATGGCAAAGAGATTCATCAGCATACTGGTATCCTTTTCTGTTTTACTGGGTTCTATAGGCATTCATGTTATCGAGCACCATTGCATTGGGTGCGGTGGTGACCGGTTGGAAATCGTTTCGGTCGGATTGCCTGAGAGTCATGCTGATAGTTGCTGCGGGGAGGAATCAACAAATTCTTGCAGCGAATCGCATCATTGTGAGGATGACAATTGCTGCTTTCCGTCATTGCTGACCCTTCATCAGGGCCTGACGGATGATGAGGGCATCAGCCTGATCAAAGCCACGGTAAAGGGCATCTCTTTTGCACCAGCGGTTCTGGAAGTCTTTGCCGGACTGGTTCCCTTGGAAAATACGATCAGATCCGGAAGTATCGGGTTACCCGGATTAATCCATAGCCGGCACTCAGCCGGCTACTTTCCGTACAGGTGCTGAGAAGATTAGTAGTTGCCATCACTTTGAGCAATCTATTAATCTTTAATCAGTTACAAAATGAAGCACAAAATATATCTTTTAAGTCTTTTAATTCTTATCCCAATAGCCAGCATGGCTCAATTGGTTTCAGGCACTGTTTTTGAAACTATCGAATCAAAGAAGAGTCCGGTTCCCGGAGTGAATGTACACTGGTCGGGCTCTCAGATTGGAACCACAACGGATGCGCAGGGAAAATTTCAGCTGTTTAAACCCGATACCTATTCTCAGCTTGTTTTCAGTTTTGTGGGATATAAATCCGATACAGTAAGCATTCCCGGTGCTGCAGCAGGGCTGGAGATCATGCTGATACCCGGACAGGAACTGGCTGAGGTAAGAATCGTTCAGCGTAATCCGGGTGCACATATCGATCGTCTTGCACCTATCCAGACTGAAAAAATCACTTATGCGGAACTCTGTAAAGCGGCTTGCTGCAACCTTGCAGAAAGCTTTACTACAAATGCTTCGGTCGATGCTTACTATTCAAATGCCGTTACCGGAGCCCGGCAGATCAGGCTGCTTGGACTAGACGGAATCTATGTTCAGCTCCTGACCGAAAATATTCCGACGATGAGGGGTGTTGCAAGTTCATACGGCCTCTCCTTCTTCCCGGGACCATGGATGGAAGGAATCATGATCTCCAAAGGCACCGCTTCAGTCAAGAACGGGTATGAATCCATTGCCGGTCAGATCAATGTAGAATATCTGAAACCCAATACAGCTGACAAGCTTCTTCTGAATTTGTTCCTGAGTAACGCGGGCAGAAAAGAGGGCAATCTGGCTACAAGCGTAAAATTCAACGATCATCTGAGCACCGCCGTTCTGGCCCATTTCAGCGATGACCAGCAGAAGGAAGACCACAATGGCGACAGCTTTCTGGATGAACCACTCTACCGGCAATACAATGTGCTGAACCGGTGGTACTTTTCAAATGAAAACATCAGAATGCACGCAGGAGTGCGTCTTTTGAAGGAGGACCGCTATTCGGGACAAATGGATTTTGATCAGACCCAGCCCCGTGATGTTGAGCATCCGTACGGGATCGGAATCAATACCAAACGGGTGGAAGGATTTCTTAAGCTTGGTTATGTTTTTAATAATGAGCTAAATTCAAGTTTCGGAAGCATAAACTCACTTTCCTATCATGACCAGCAATCCTTCTATGGGATCCGGAACTATTCAGGCAAGCAATTCAATTACTACCTGAATCTCATGTACCAGACAGATATTGTCAACAGCAAGCATACCCTGGTTTCGGGATTCAGTTTTAACCTTGATAATTACGATGAATCCCTTGACAGCCTGGTTTCTGGCCGGGATGAGAGAGTGCCGGGTGTCTATTCCGAATATTCATTCAAGCCTTCGGAGCATTTTAATGTTCTGGCTGGTATGCGGCTCGATTACCACAATCTCTATGGCCTGATGTTTACTCCGCGCATACACGCCCGGTTCGACATCGAGGGACACACTCATTTCAGGCTGTCAGCCGGTAAAGGATACCGTTCGCCGATGGTGATTGCAGAGAACAACCATTTTCTGGCAAACTCCCGTAGAATTATTCTGGAACCAAGCCTCAGGCAGGAAGAGGCCTGGAATTTCGGGTTGAACATAACACATTATGTACCGATCGGAATACAACCCCTGGCCATTTCAGGGGAAGTGTACCGGACCAGTTTCCTTGAACAGGTTATTGTTGACCTGGATTCAAGCGTTGACGAAGTGAGGTTCTCAAACCTTGACGGTAAATCATTCTCAAATAATTACCAGGTTGAACTGACCGGGCAATTCATCAGGGGACTTGAAACAAAGGTTGCTTTCAGATATACCGATGTACGCTATACTTTTCAGGGCGATCTGATTGAGAAACCCCTGATCAGCAGGTATAAAGGATTATTCGTGGCGTCCTATCAAACTCCGCTCAAGAAGTGGCAGTTTGACCTCACCTGCCAGTTTAATGGCCCCGGCCGAATACCGTCCACAGCAGCTAACGGAGAAATGCACAGCATGCCAGACTCGTTTGATGCCTATACCATTATAAATTCTCAGATCACAAAATACTTCAGAACCTGGGATCTTTATCTTGGGGTCGAAAACCTGACTGATTTCCGTCAGATGCATGGGGTTATAGCAGGTGATCAGCCATTTGGCGATCACTTCGATTCATCCCTGATATGGGGGCCGCTGCATGGACGGAAAATCTATGTCGGTTTCAGATATCGGATTGAAAGAGAAGAAGAGGAATAGATAAGATATTTACAATTAAATCCGTAAACAGTTATGAAAAAAATGTTTAAAACCTTTGCCGCCCTGATCCTTATTCAGGTTGCCTTTGCCGGAACTATCAGCCTGATTGCGCAGGACAAAGCCGGTAAAGCAGAAAAAGTTAAAACGATGAAATGCTGGGCTTCCATGACTTGTGCAAACTGTCAGGCAAAAATCGAGAAAAACATTGCGTATGAAAAAGGGGTTAAGGATCTGGTAGTTGATCTCCCATCCAAAATTGTAACGATTACTTACCGCACCGACAAAACCTCACCTGAAAAACTGGAAAAAGCCATTCAGAAATTAGGCTTTAAAACGGAGACAGTGGTGGAAAAAAAATAGCTTGGCATCTTAGTTTGTTTGAAAGCCGTCCTCATCCGACGGCTTTTTTTTTTTAAAAAATTTGGTGAAGTCCTAAATAAGTAATAATTATGCATCGAAAATGTAAAATTATACAATGGATAGGTTATCAAGACAGGAAGTTATCATGCTGATTCTTCGGGACCAGTGGATAAGAAATCAGGAAGAGCTTCAAAAAGCCCTGGAAAACAAAGGATTTGAAGCCACACAGGCAACGCTGTCAAGAGATCTCAGACAGCTGCACGTAATGAAGATCATGGACCCGGTGCGCGGCTCGCGCTACATCCTTCCTGAGGATAAGGATATGAGGGAAGCAATGAATCGCTTGCCCGATCATATGGACGGCGTATTGTCAATTGAATTTTCAGGGCAGTTCGGCGTGATCCGGACACTGCCGGGATTTGCAAATGGAATTGCATTTACCATTGATTATCAGCAGATACCTGAAATAATGGGAACCATAGCAGGAGACGATACCATTCTCATTATACTTAAGGAGGGAGTCTCCAAAAACCTTATTGCCGGAATTCTGAGCAGCAGATTCCCGGGAATATCTTATAAATTGATTGGATAATTTGAATAATAATACATTCCGAATACGATGAAAAACAAAGTGGTTTTGGCTTACAGCGGGGGTCTGGATACTTCGGTAATCCTTAAATGGCTAATAAACAAGGGATATCAGGTTATCTGCTATGTAGGCGATGTCGGGCAGGGAGATAATTATAAGGAGGTTGAAGCCAAAGCCCTTGCATTAGGCGCTTCTAAAGTCTTTGTTGAAGATCTTAGGCATGAACTGGTCACGGATTATATTTTTCCGGCATTGAGGGGAAACGCAATGTATGAAGGCCGGTACCTTCTTGGTACGGCTATTGCCCGACCTTTAATTGCCAAGCGGCAGGTGGAGATTGCAAAGAAGGAAAATTGCCTGTTTCTGTCGCATGGCTCAACCGGGAAGGGAAATGACCAGGTCAGGTTTGAATTTGCCTATTATGCCCTGTATCCGGAAGCTAAAATCATATCCCCATGGAAGGATCCGGAATTCCTCCGGGAGTTTAAAGGAAGAACCGACATGATTCGTTATGCCAAGGAAAATAATATTCCGGTTAAAGTAACAGTTGATAAGAGTTATAGTGAGGATGAAAACCTCATGCACATCAGCCACGAGGCCGGTATCCTGGAGAACCCATCCGAAAGATGCCCGGAGCATGTTTACTCGAAATCACTCTCGCCAATGATGGCTCCGGACAAGGAGACCCTTATCGAGATTGAATTTGAAAACGGTACACCGGTCCGGATTAAGAACCTGGAAGACGAAGTTGAAAAGACAGATCCGCTGGAACTTTTTGAATATGCAAATCATATAGCAGGAATTAATGGGGTAGGCAGGATCGATCTTGTCGAAAACCGGTTTATCGGAATTAAGTCCCGCGGAATCTATGAAACACCCGGCGGCTATCTGCTGTGGGCGGCGCATCGCGACCTGGAAGGGATCGCCATGGACAAGGAAGTTATGCACCTTCGGGATATGTTGATTCCCAAGTATGCTGAGCTGATTTATAACGGCTTATGGTTCTCTCCGGAAATGGACTTCCTGCTGGCCGCCTTCAACAAAAGCCAGGAGCAGATCAACGGCACGGTAGTGGTTTCACTGTACAAGGGTAATGCAATGCCTGTCTACCGCAGCTCTCCGGTCAGCCTGTATGATCAGGATCTTTCCTCCATGGATATCGAAGGTGGCTTTGATGCAACTGACAGCCGTGGTTTCATAAACATTAACGCTATCCGTCTGAAAGCACATTATTTGGTGCTCCGGAAGAAGCAACCCTACAAATGGCGTCCGGCATTCCTCAAATAGAAAGGTATGAAGCTTTGGCAAACAACTGATTCCCTCGATTCGCGGGTTGAATCCTTTACAACCGGACTCGATCCCGAATTGGACCATGAGATTATCCCTTATGATTGTGCTGCCAGCATTGCGCACGCGTCCATGCTGGCGTCCATTGGGGTTTTAACCATGGATGAAGCAAAATCCATCAAGGATGCACTGGTTGAGATTGTGGAACTGCATGAGAAAGACCAGTTCCATGTGGCTTATGATCAGGAAGACGGACATACTGCCATCGAAATCTATCTTGTTGAAAAACTGGGAGATACCGGAAAGAAAGTTCATACCGGAAGATCACGGAATGATCAGGTGCTGACTGCGGTCCGACTGTATGAGATTGAAGCGATGCACAGGATCATCAGTCAGGTTGAAACCCTCGCTGGAAAATTCGGTCAGTTTGCATCAAAATATGTTGATCTTCCGATACCAGGATATACCCACACCAGAAAAGCCATGCCCTTTACTGTAGGCCAGTGGGCAGGGGCATTTCAGGATTCCATGAACGATAATCTGATTTTATTGAAGGCTACACTTAGTGTGGTCGATCAGAATCCATTGGGAACCGGCGCCGGATATGGAGTACCGTTGCCTGTTGATCGTGAGCTGACTACTGGCTTGCTGGGTTTCTCAAAAGTTATGTCAAATCCGATGTATGCCCAGAACAGCAGGGGTAAGTTTGAAGCCCGCATCCTCAACGATTGCCTGATGGTGCTCTATGACCTGAATAAGTTTGCTTCCGATGTGATCTTTTTCTCCCTTCCCGATCTGGGGTATTTTACACTCGACAGTTCACTTGTAACGGGCTCCTCCATTATGCCGCACAAGCAAAATCCCGATGTCCTCGAGCTTTTAAGGGCGTCAATACATCAGGTGGCAGGTTATGAATATCAGCTAAAAAACATTCCACTTAACCTGATTTCCGGTTACCATCGGGATCTCCAGGTGACCAAGGAACCCATCATCCGTGGACTGAAAATTTCCCGGGATGCCATTGGGGTTACCTCCGTGGTACTCGATGGACTGCAGGTTAACACCGAACAACTGGCAGGTTCGATGACCGATGAGCTTTTATCAGTGAAAAAAGTAATGGACCTGGTAAAGTCAGGGATGCCTTTCCGCGATGCCTACCGCAAAATTGCCGAACTCTACAAACCGGAGAAACCGACGGACTGATCTGTCAGCCCTTCTTTTGTTCGTTTTTGAGAAAAAAACTGCAGTGACTGCTTAGTCCGCAAGCCTCGCACTTTGGCTTGCGGGCCACGCATACATACCTCCCGTGAAGGATAAGCCAATGATGAGCTATTGAGTATAATTCGGGCTTGATATGAGACGTAAGTTGCTTTTCCGTTTCAAGGGGAGTTTTCGCCCCTGTTGTTAATCCAAGCCTTGCTGATACCCGATGAACGTGTGTGTCCACAGCCAATGCCTGCTTGTTGAAAGCCACAGATCCGATTACATTTGCCGTTTTTCGGCCAATCCCGGGCAAGGTCATAAGCGCATCAATATCTTCCGGAAGCTGGCCCCCGAAATCCTGAACTACCTTTTTTGCCGCTGCAATCAGATGGGTTGCCTTGCTGTTCGGATAGGAGCAACTCCTGATAATCTCAAATACCTCGTCCTGGCTGGCAACCGAAAGCGATGCCAGGGTTGGGTAATGTTCGAAGAAGACCGGGGTCAGCAGGTTAACCCGCTTGTCGGTGCATTGGGCAGAAAGCATTACCGCCACCATTAATTGGTAAGGATCCTGATACCTGAGCTCAGTTTCAGCTACAGGCATATTTTCCTGGAACCAATTGATAATGGCGGTATACCTTGCTTTTATATTCATTTACTGTTTGGGCAGGAAGGAACTACGCGGAAGGAAAACCCTTTTTGAAAGATCCCCGGCCATACCATCAAAATAGGTGGATTTGTTCTCAGTAGAGTTAATCACGAGACCTGAAATATCAGAATAAGCTTTTATCCCGACAGGCAACAAATTGATGCCTTCGATTTGGATTCCGTATACCGGGTTGGTGGCATTTGCAGTATTAAAATCATCGCGGAAACCATTGCCGGTCAGGTAAGTCAGGTTAGTCAGGTAATTGGAGGTCCGGGCAGAATCCACAGGCTGACCGTTGCATAGCCACTGGTTGTTTTCCTTGACCAGAGTAAAAGAACTGTCGGCAGGATAGGTAAAGGTTATCTTCGTGATATCATTGGGATTGCCCTTGAAGATGGTCTTGTTTCGCAGACCATTAATATCCCTGCTGAAAGTCATGGCAAGGTATCCCTCCACTGCAAAAACATCATTCTCCTTATCCACCCTGAGATACGTGCTGGGCTTGCGGGTAGCCTGATTGTAAGAGAAACGGCCCAAAACCAGTTCGGTTTTCGATTTTTTCGGACCGAAAACAACAACCCTTGTGCCAGCTGAATCCGTTACGTCATAGTCTTTCCAAAGATCCTTTTTATTGGCTACCAGCCGATCCGGGGTAATGAAAGCAAGTTCCTCTACAATCCCGTTTGCCATTTCCTGATCGGCAGAGTACTCCTTTCCGCCGGCCTTCAGCTTCCACAAAGAATCTTCTTTGTACAGTTCAACCTCCTGAGCAGGGGCGCCTTTGGGATAAAAAGTAATCCTGCTAATGTCACTGGCCTGATACTCAATGATGTCATCACGAAAGCTTCTTTCACCGCGTGACATTTTAACCAGCTGGTTAACAGCGAATACGGCCAGCAGAAGAACAAAAATGATGATCAGTGTCCGGTTTGATTTTTTACGAGACATACCCTTCCTCCATTCTTTTGTTGCGAAGATTGCGGTTATACTGTGATTTGAATACTCCGAAAATAATGATGAGTAAGAGGGGGAGCAGGAAGTTCAGATACTTCAGAAAAGCTTTCTTTCCATCCTCTATCTGGTCGAGTGGCCGGGCGGTAACACCCTTGGTTCTCAATTCTACCAACCCCGTGTCATCGGAGAGGAAGTCGATCGAGTTGACCATAAAACTGATATTATCCGGACTCTGCTGACGGGCCTGTTCTCCTTCACCATTGACGGCAAAATCGCCGTCACCTACCAGAATGATCCTTGAAGTGGCCTGCCCGGAAATTTTTCCGGTAAGAACACCTGCAACGGTCAGGCCTTTCATCGGAAAATCCGCCTGGCTCCACTGTTTGCTTACATCAAAATAAACCGGCGAAGGCAGTGTTCCTGACAGTTCGGAAGTTTGCGCCAGGGGAACGAAGGATTTGGTGGTATCTCCGGCATAGGAAACGGTACTGGCAAAGGGAAGCAGCATTGATTCCAAACCCTTGGTTGCCGGATGGTCGGCAAATTTCGAAATGATAGGCAGATAAGGGAACGGCACCTGGGTAGAAAAGGTGAAGGTTCCTTGCTGTTGCCTTACCTGAATATTCGCGCAACGGCTGTCAACCACAAAATTATCATCCACAACAAGCCCTTTGGAAAGTAACCAATCCTCAAGCCCGGTGTGAATGGAGAGGCCCCGGTTTACTTCGAGCTTTCCTTCTACACGGTTTAAGGCAATAAAGAGGTTTCCGCCCTGCGCAAGAAACTGGTCGAGCTGGCTCAGATGAGACGGTGGGATGGTGTCTGTGGGTGCTACCAGTACAACCGTGTTAAACTTCAACAAAGTGTTAACGGTATCGTTTTGAAAAACAGGCTCGATGTCGTACAGGATGTTAAGGGCATTGGCAGCCTGTGGAATTGCGGCAACTCCGGGTTCCCCATGACCTTGTACCAGACCAATCGTAGGCTTATCCTTAACCGATATCTTTTTAATCGCAGAGGATAGGGCATACTCCATTGCCGCTCCCGGTTGCATGAAAGGAATTACTTCCGACTCCTCACCCATGGAGATCACGGCGCCGAGGTACACTTTCTGCTGTTTGGCCTGATCTTTTTCCCTGACCGTTGCAATAACCGGCTGGATGCCGGCTGCAACCGCCTTCTGTTCGGTTTCTTCTCCGGCAACCGGAGCAATGAATTCATATACGATCTGGCCTTTTGAAATGTTGTTGTATTCAATCAGCAGATCTTTAAAATCCCGTTTGGTCCGGGCCAGTTCAGTGGGGATATCATTGCTGAAGTAGGCCGTTACCGTAACCGGTTCTTTCAGGTTGCGGATAATGTTTTTCGTTGCCTTGCTCAGAGTATACCGGCTGTCCTTGGTCAGGTCAAGGCGCAGGAAAAAATTATCTGACAATAGATTGACCAGGACTATGATGCCCAAAGCGGTGAGAATGAATATGGTTGTTCGTTTCATAGTTATAAGCTTTAAGCGTTAAAACTTCCGGCTTGCCAGCCTTGATTCAGCCAGAATCAGTGGAATAGCAATAAGGCTGATAAAGTAGATCAGGTCCTTGGTATCAATCACACCGCGGCTGATGGACTCAAAATGGGTGCTGAGGTTGAGATAATTGAGGATTCCTCCCAGCCAGCCTGTTGCATTACCTGCCAGAACGCCGAAGATGATATGGAAAAAGATGCCGATCAGCAGCGCAATAAGAAAAGCCACAATCTGGTTTCTCGAAATGCTGCTGGCAAATATCCCTATCGATACATAAGCTCCTGACATCAGTATCAGTCCGAGATAGCCGGTCCAAACCGTTCCGTGATCCAGCGGCCCGAGTGTTGCGATCGTTATGTAATAGGGTAGGGTGCAGGCAAGTGCGATCCCGATTAAAGCCATAGTCGATAAAAACTTGCCTCCGACTACCTGCCAGTCCTTAATGGGCTTGGTCAGCAGTAATTCAATGGTGCCCGATCTTGTCTCTTCAGCAACCAGTCCCATGGTCAGGCCGGGAATGAAAAAGAACAGGGTCCAGTAAGCAATGCCGAAAAAGGACTGCATGCTGGCCTGCCCAACCATAAACACATCCGCTCCCGATATCCAGGTGAAGAACCCACTGAACCCGAGGAAAGCAATGAGCATTATATAGGCCATCAGTGAACTGAAGAATGTATTCAATTCGCGACGGGCTATTATCCATACTTCTTTCATATTTCCAGGATATTAAATAGTTAATTAATTCATGGTTAGTTCATGGAAGATGTCTTCCAGTTTGGTCTCTACTACCGATAGTTCGGTGAGAACCCACTTGCTCCTGACACAAAGGTCAAAAACATCCCGTCTGGAACTCTGATGCGCTTTGCTCTGAATCTCAAAGCGATTGTCTGAACCGGCAATGGGATTGACCCAGTCGACCGAATGAAGCTTCTGAAGTGCAGCCACCACTTCATTCTTCTGTCCTTCCTCAATAGTAACCCGGATCATCTCCTGGCCTTGCGCCTTTTTCCTGAGGTTCGCCGGGGTACCGTCGGCCACGATCTTTCCTTTGTTGATGATCAGGATCCTGTCGCAGGTAGCCTCAACCTCGGCAAGAATATGCGAGCTGAGAATAACTGTTTTCTCCCGTCCAATGGTCCTGATCAGCTCCCGGATCTCAACGATCTGGTTGGGATCCAAACCAGCGGTCGGCTCGTCCAGGATTAATACCTCGGGATCATGAATCAGCGCTTGTGCAAGTCCCACGCGCTGCCGGTAACCTTTGGAAAGTTCACCGATTTTTTTGTGCTTCTCTCCCTCCAGGCCGCATACCCTAACCATCTCCCGGATCCTCTCACTGATGCGGGATTTATCGATCCCCTGGATTTTGGCAACAAACCGCAGGTAATCAATGACCGGCATGTCATTGTACAAAGGGTTGTTTTCGGGCAAATAGCCTATCAGCTTACGTACTTCTTCCGGCTGATCGGTCACGCTGAATTCCCCCAGGCGAATCGATCCCTTGTTGGGTAACAGATAGGATGTGATTGCCTTCATAGTAGTGGTCTTGCCGGCCCCGTTGGGTCCCAGGAATCCCAGTACTTCCCCGGTATGAACCTTGAACGAGATATTATCCACAGCCTTTTGGGTGCCGTAAATCTTCGTTAGGTTTTCAACTATAATGTCCATGGTTACAATTTTTAGTTAAGTGTTTTAGATCGAGGTACAAAAAAAGCAAATCAACCCCTTAATTGAAACAGCAGTTAATGTAAATTAAACCTACTTAAGGAAAATTAACACTGCACAACCAAGGGTTTTGAAAAGTCATTATAACTTTCTCAGTATTAATACGTTAGTAGTTGCATCGGTAATCCGGGACCGATGATCAATCCGATGTCCGGGAATCCAGGCAATCTGTCCTCCACTCAGGACCACGGGTGTTTGTGATTTCGTTAATCTGGAAATCTTGCTGTCAATGAAGAAATCGCTCACCTTTTTCTTATGGTTCATGCCCAGCGGTACAAAGTAATCCCCGGCTTGCCACGGTCTTACCACCAGCGGAAATTCAAGGGCATCAAAATCCAGCCAGGCGCACCATGGATCTGCAGAAGGAACAAAAGGACCCGCCGTATGCAATTCAGCCTCAAATCCGGCCTCCTCCATCGAACCGGGATCCGCCGGATCAAGGTAATACCGGTAGTCCGATTTTGCCCCCGGGAAATAAACCAAAATGGAGTCCCGGTCAATCAGTAACTGGTGCGTCCGGCTCAGGAATGTCTTTCCGGAACTGCCCTGAAGGGATCGAAGGATCACAGGAATGATCTTGCCATGAAAACCATATGGCCGAAGCATTTCAAAAAGGATAATCTCAGGGAATTCCGAGTTGAGAATGCCGGTAAAAGGTATGTTTATGGTTCCGTCATCTGCCCTGATAACCTTTTGGTCATAAACCTTTACATAGTTATCAATCAGATGTTGGGCTTTGGCGAAACAGGCTTGCTCCTCGGTGATTACCGACCGGATTCCCGGATTCATGCTTTCAAGAATCGGTATCACTACATGTCGAATGCGGTTTCTGATGATCGAGACATCACGGTTGGATGAGTCCTCGCGGAAAGGAATATTTCTGGAATTAATATAGGTGCGAATCTGTTCCCGGCTTGCAAAAAGCAAGGGGCGAACAACATATCCGGCCCGTGGCCGGATTCCGGATAATCCCCGAAGACCGGTTCCACGGATCAGGTTGATCAGACTGGTTTCAATTGAATCATCTGCATGGTGTCCTACGGCAATCACTGAGCAACTCAAATCCCTTCTGACTTCCTCAAACCATTCATACCGAAGGTCACGGGCAGCCATTTCGATCGATATGCCTTGAGATTCTGCGTATTCGCGGGTTGGAAAAGTTCGGGTTCTGACGGGTATGGAACGATTTGCAAAATAATCATTCACAAATCTTTCCTCTTCATCCGATTCTCCTGCACGTAAACCAAAATTGCAGTGCGCAACAACCATCGGCTGGCCGATCCTGATCAGGCAATCCGCTAATGCCATGGAATCCTTTCCACCACTTACGGCCACAAGAATAAGATCAGAAGGATCGAAAAGCTCCTGTAGCCGGGAGAACTCCAGAAAACCCTGGATCAGGTCGGTGCCCATTCAATCAGAGTCCCAGAACAGCAGCGCCCTGCTCAAAAACGATATCCTTGGGAATTCCCTTGCTGTTAATCCGGCCCAGGTCGTCCTGCAGCATTGCAGGAACCATCCCTTTCTCACTCATCAGCTTTTTAACCCCAGCATAGTTACCGTCACCCTGCAAACCGATGATCAGCGCGCCCAATTCACTAACGGCTGCTTTCATCTTCTCAAATTCGACGCGGTACAATCCGGTAGCCGGATCTTTTGAAAATGCCCCTTTTTCATTGAAGAAGTTGAATTGAAGCATATTGCCTTTCCCATGAGAGCTGGTGGCTCCAAAACGGACCGATCGGAATATACCGGCAAGGAAAGTTACATAGTTGTCCATCAGATTCTTTTCCCCGAATTCACCCATGGCAGCAAGCTGAGAAACAAGATAGAGGCCGATAATATCAGCCTTTGCTTCCTCAAGTGCGCTGTACTGATCGCTCAGGACCTTGCGAACCGGGCCAGCTCCGGTGAGCGTGTTTTTAATTCCAAGTCCGTGAGCCACTTCATGAAACATGATGTTTTCGAAAAAAGCATCAAACAAAACATGCTTTTGCTGTGTGGGATCAATCACTTCTTGAGATATCGGAATTAATATCTTTTCAAATTTTGCCTGAATGGAGTTTTTAAGCTGCAGCTTTCTGCTGCCTTTCTCAATCTGAACTCTTTCATCATTAGGAAGATTGATGGCTATGGTCTTGCTCCCTGAATTGCAGTCCCCGGCGTAATAAACCGCATCATAAACACCCAGGTCGGAATCCATGCCAGGCACCTCCTGCTTGTATTTATCCTCAACCGGCAGGGATTTCTGAAGAGCCGGAAGAAGGACGGCAAAACGCGCCAGTTTCTGGCTCCAGGCAGCATCCTTGATAAGAACAAAGGATTCATGTGCAGCCTTATAGCCGAACAGGGCATCCTCATAATTTTCGATAGGCCCGACCACGAAGTCTATATTGCTTGATTTCATGTCCATCCATGCCATATCACTTGCAAAATAGTCGTCGGTTAACAGCGCCTGGGCCCTCAATTCCAGATATTTCTTTAATCCTTCGTTCTCGGCAATCGCAGCTGCCTGATTGATAAGATCTGCCGCCTCCATAATCTGAGTGGAAAAGAAAACGTGATAGGGAATTGAACTCAGCTGGCCTTCCTTATTCCTCCTGATAACCGTATAGAGGCTGCTTTTTGTGGAGTCCTCCATCTTCTCAAACTCTTCCCTGGTCATATCCTGGGGATAAAACTGGGCGCCCAGCGGCTTTGGTTCGGCTCCGGTGATAAAAGGTTTGTTTTCATTCAGGATTTCCCAGGGACCATAATTGATCCGGGCAAACTGGCGGATGGCTGAATCTTTGATACCGGCCAAAAATTCATTCTTGGCACCATAAGTTTCCATCCAGAAAATGTCGTCCATGATTTCTGCCACTCTGATGAGAATCGGTATGATTTCGCGTTCTTTTACACTGAGTCCGGAGAGATCGGCTGACAAGCGAAAGGTTGCATATTCGCTTACTTTCTGTACGATGGCCGGATCGCTCTCGGGTTGGTTCGTGGTTGTTTTACAGGAAGATGTGCCCATAATTATCAGGATGGCTGTTAGGATGAACAAAAAATGCTTTTTCATGACTTCGGACAATTTTTTTAGTGACAGAAACGCAATGCTCCGGCCGCTGCCGGTATTATTTATCGATATCATCTGACCGGAATTGGAATCCCAGTCGTTTTCCCGTAGAAATCCTCGCATCATTAATGTGCTGGTGTATCTGGCCAACGGTCACCAATTTGACAGCATCATACGGGGGAACCAGAAGATCGAAATCAAGACAGTACTGAACCGCTGCCTGGACAATCTGGGTAACGCTTTTCTTATCAATCACATTCGAACCCAGTGTGGTAAAACTGAAGCCCGACTGACGTTTCCCCTGAACGAAAAAATGATTGTTTTTATTGATGTAAATCCTGGCGATCAGGTAGCCCAGATCCTCCTGCCGGTTATATTTAAAGGAGTCGGCAAGGAAATTGTAAATATTAATGATGCCTGAGTAACCGGCCGAAACATCATTCTGGATGTAATCCGTTTTCCAGATTTCATGCTCCCGGTCAAATTGAAAAACATTGGAGTGCATATTGAATACCAGCAGATCGCCGGCAACCTTAAGTTCCGCAGAAAAACTGCCATGGTCCTGATACCAGAGGTGGACCCGCGGATCATCCTCAATAAGCGCACTGTTAAGGGTCTCAGAGATGTGCTGCAGCTCTTCTTTGATTAATCGGAATGCCTCGCAGGTATTGTCGTAGATCTGCTGTTTCAGACTTGATTTACTTTTTAGGGTTTCGATTATCTTTAACTGCTTGGCGGTTGCTTTCATGGGAATGGTTTTAATAGGCTCTGGCAAAGATTGCTCTCCGGTTTGATGGTCTGCCTGTTTTGATGCAAATTCCGGGCTCATCAATTGAATCTAAAGGTATGCAACGAATGGTTGCCTTGGTCTCTTCCTGGATCGCTTTTTCGGTTTCCGGGGTTCCATCCCAGTGAGCAGAAATAAATCCGCCCTTCTCTACAAGGTCAAGGAACTCTTCCCAGGTTTCTGCTTTATGGGTGTTCTCAGTCCTGAACCGAAGTGCCTTATTGTAAATCTCTGCCTGGATCTGGTCCATTAAAGCCGGAATATATACTTCAAGGCTTTCCATTGGGACAGTCTCTTTTGTGAGTGTATCACGGCGTGCAACCTCAACGGTGCCATTTTCAAGGTCACGGGGTCCGATTGCGAGCCTTACAGGAACTCCCTTCAGTTCATATTCGGCAAATTTCCATCCCGGTTTGTGGGTATCCCGGTCATCGACCTTAACGGTTATGCCATGTTTCACCAGCTGCGACTTGATCAGGTGGGCTCTTTCCACGGTAGCAGCATACTCTTCGGGAGTTTTATAAATGGGAACGATAACCACCTGTTGTGGAGCCAGTTTGGGAGGAAGTACCAGGCCGTTGTCATCGGAGTGGGCCATTACGAGCGCTCCCATCAGGCGGGTAGACACACCCCAGGAGGTTGCCCAGACGTATTCCTGCTTCCCTTCCTTAGAAGCGAACATAACATCAAAAGCCTTGGCAAAATTTTGCCCGAGAAAATGCGAGGTGCCCGCCTGCAGCGCCTTTCCATCCTGCATCAGGGCTTCAATGCAATAAGTGTCCTCTGCCCCTGCAAATTTTTCCGTTTCTGATTTAATCCCTTTAATAACCGGCAGAGCAAGGAATTGCTCAGCAAAGGTCGCGTAGACACCCAGAATCTTGAGAGTTTCCTCAACTGCCTCAGCGCGTGTTTCATGAGCGGTGTGACCTTCCTGCCACAGGAACTCGGCTGTACGCAGAAAAAGCCGGGTGCGCATTTCCCAGCGAACAACATTTGCCCATTGGTTAATCAGAATCGGAAGGTCCCGGTAACTCTGAATCCAATTCCTGTATGTATTCCAGATAATTGTTTCGGAAGTTGGGCGGATCACAAGTTCTTCTTCAAGCTTGGCCGATGGATCAACTTTCAGGCCGCCGTTCTCCTCATCAGCAGTAAGACGATAGTGCGTAACAACCGCACACTCCTTGGCAAAACCTTTTACATGGGCAGCTTCCCTGCTAAAAAAGGATTTCGGGATAAACAGAGGGAAATACGCATTGACGTGCCCGGTTTCCTTGAACATCCGGTCGAGTTCAGCCTGCATTCGTTCCCAAATTGCATATCCATAGGGCTTAATCACCATACATCCTCTAACCGCTGAATTCTCAGCAAGATCAGCCTTAATTACCAGGTCATTATACCATTGCGCATAATTCTCACTCCGTGATGTTAAAACTTTTGCCATTTTATTGTCTTTGGTACAGTATTTGCTTTTGCTTCCTGAAAAGTAGATACAAAATAAGGAAAATATATCCTATATTTAAAACCTGAGAGGAGGTTGAAATCATGAAAGCAGCAATCGTTAAATTGGTTCCCCTGATGTTTTTAGTTAGCTCGTGTGGCACTGGGTTTTACCTGTCATCCGGCTATACCGACGATGTCTATTATACCCCGTCCGAAAGGCCGGTTATGGTAGAAAAGAGGGTAGGGACCCCGCAACCGCAGCAGCCGGCGCGTTTCCAGGAACAGAATATCGAGATTCAGGATACCGTGCAGGTGAAAGAGCAGGATTATGCCCTGGTGGATTCAACCTATGAAGAATATGTTGATGATCAGGTGTATGCCGACGAAGGTGACAACTACTACTATGATTCCGGAGATGACTATTACTACTCCCGGAGAATAAACAGATTTTACAGGCCTAACATGGGCTATGGTTATTACGATCCCTTTATGTCCTTCGGAGGCTGGGGAATGTATAATTCATGGTACGATCCCTGGTACTCCGACTATTACAGTCCGTATTCCTTTGGATTCGGATATTACAATCCCTGGTATTCGCCCTGGTACAGCTCCTATTACGGAGGGTATGGCGGCTACTATGGTGGTTACTATGGCGGAATGTCGCATTGGTACTGGAACGACTATTACTGGGGCGGCGGCAGCAATAATAATACCA
>MEOR01000141.1:35961-55452 GCA_001769295.1 Bacteroidetes bacterium GWF2_49_14
CAGCCGTACAGGTGGCATGCTAAAAACAGATCCGGTTTATGCCACCCGTGGATCTGCCGGCGCAATAGGCGGATCGGGCAGCCCGGGTGCTAAAACAGGCCAGGTGCAGACCGTAACCCCGCGCTCTTCCAGCGATCCGAAATCAGGTTCCAGCTCCTCCGGATACAGAAGCAGCATCTCTGCAGGCCAGGCCAATACCTCACAACTTCGCACAAACAGCCAGTCAGGGACCCGTGCAAATAACTCCAGCAGCTATGTGCGATCAAGAACAGGTTCAACCTATTCACGACCACCGGCAAATGCCTCATCGTCACTGAGATCCTCACAGCAGGGAGCATCCGGAACTAGCAGTTCATCATACATCCGGCCAAGAACTTCATCTCAGTCATCGGCGGTTCGCTCCTCAACTTCGAATTCTTACAGGGGATCGTCAACAGGTGCAGTCAGAAGCAGCTCCTCCACCGGTGCCGGAAGAAGCAGCGGATCTACTTCATTCGGCAGGTCCGGCGGCGGAAACAGCGGATACTCTTCATCAGGAGGAAGATCCACAAGTAACTACAGCAGCGGGTCATCAGCAGTCAGAAGCTCCGGCTCTTCATCCGGATACAGTGGCTCATCCTCTTCTTCCGGCCGCTCCTCAGGATCTTCAAGCGGATCTTCCAGCAGCGGCTCACGGTCAGGTGGTGGATCATCATCTTCAGGAAGACGATAGAAAATTTTGCGGGACATCCGGCCTTGATTAAAGGCCGGATATGCCCGACCCATATCTGAAAAATAAACTCAAGTCAATAGCCATGAAAAGAAATATTCTGATAATCAGTATCTTGATTTGTACCGCTAGCGGACTGCTGGCACAAAACGAACAGGATGCCCTGAGGTATTCATACCTTCAGACGGGCGGTACGACCCGTTCAATGAGCATGGGGGGTGCCTTCGGCGCAGTCGGTGGTGACTTCGCTTCGATGGCCATCAACCCTGCAGGCCTTGGCATCTACCGAAAAGGGGAATTTGCCTTCACACCTGATTTTACCTCCTATTCAAGCCAGGCTTCCTACCTGGGATCCTCCATGAGCGATAACGGGTATAAAATGGGGTTCAGCCATTTTGGATTCGTAATTCCCCTCACTTTTCCAGACGAAAGTTCAGGAATCCGGGGAGTGAGTTTCGCCGTAGGCTATAACAAGCTTAAAGACTACGGACAGAACATCACGATGAAAGGAGTTAATACTTCAAATTCACTCGTCGATGAGTTCGTCTATACTGCAAATCAAGGCGGCGAATGGGATCCTTTTGCCGACGGACTGGCCTGGGAGACTTACCTGATTGATTTTGACTCGGCTGCGGGAGTCTATTTTTCGGATTTCGACGGTTCAAGTTACGGTCAGACTCAAAAACGCTCCGTTACCACCCGGGGTTCACTGGGAGAATTCGATTTCAGCCTGGGCGCCAATCTCTCAGATAAACTTTTCCTGGGAGCGACCATGGGGGTTCAGAAAGCCAGTTATATGGAAACCTGGGTGCATTCCGAAACAGATCCCACCGACGTGATAAATTTCTTTAACGGGTTTAAGTATTCAAACACCCTGACCACCAGTGGAACCGGGGTGAACTTTAAACTTGGGATTCTTGCAAAACCTGTAGAATTCATAAGAGTCGGGGCATCCATTCAAACTCCTACCGTACTCAGGTTCAGCGATGATTTCCGCGCCAGTATGGAAACTGATCTCAATGATGGCCAGCCTGTTCATGAGTGGGATGCCAGCGGGGATTACAATTACGAGGTCACCACACCCCTCCGGGCCACCGGTAGCCTTGCTTTCGTCTACAAGCAGTTCGGCCTGATTTCCTTTGATTATGAATTCGTCGACTATACCGCCGCCCGCCTTGCAAGTACTGACTATGATTTCTTTGATGAAAACGAAGCCATCAATGAGCGTTTCAGATCAACCTCCAACATCCGGCTGGGTGGGGAATTCCATCTGGGTAAATATTACCTGAGGGGCGGCTACGCCTTATATGGCAATCCCTACGCAGATGGGGAACCCAATGCCGGAAAAGGGCTGTCTGTAGTCTCAGGAGGTGTTGGGTACCGCGACAACAGCATGACAATTGATTTCGGCCTGTCGCGCTCCGGCTGGCAGCAGGAATACTTCCTCTATGGGGAAAACTCGGCAAATATTGAAAACCTTATGACCCGATTTTCAACCACGATCGGTTTCAGGTTCTGAAAGAGTTGAATATCCAGTCCAGGATACTCAGGTCAGGAACGAATCCAAACCGATCTGAAAATACCTGGTGATAGGGCACCGGAGTCTCTCCGGTGCTTTCTTTTTTCTTCGGATGTATCCGGTATCTGAAATCCATCTCCCCATAATGGCCAGGCTCAAAGAACCGGTCTGTCAAACAAACCTGGATTTGATTCTTAAGAAGGCCCAGAAGGGTTTCGGTTATTTTCAGGTTGTAGTCAAAGAGGAACTCTTCCTTACGAGACCAGAACCCAGATAAATCATCAATCAGGAATTCATAAAAGGGAGAATGCCGGTAAGCGGATTCAATGGATTTGTAGTGAAGTTTTTGCCAATCCTGATGGTAATCAATCCTGATATCACGGATCGGTTGATTTTGGCTCCGTCCTTTCAATACCGGTATGGAAAGCTCCATAACCCCATTCGCTGCCAGAATCCGGCACCTATTCCGCCATGACTGCTTCTCATAGTTTTCGCATGCCTCCAGATGAAGAATCCCGGCACCCGGAATAACCCGATAGTAACTGATCGGACCAAAATAGGCCGTGGTTAGCCATACCTCTTTCATCCGGCCGTTTATTTCACTCCATGCAGAATCCGGCCCGGCTGAATGCGGCGGATATAGTCATACTTGCTCTGGCCCGACCAGAGAACTTGTTTTCCGGTACCTATTATATGGTCAAAGGGAATGAACCCGATCTTCCGGCTATCCCCGGGATTATCACGGTTGTCATCCATCACAAAACAATAGTCCTTTTTAAAGGTGTATTCGTTAGCCGGCTGTCCGTCTATCTGAATTCCTTTGAAGTCAACGATCAGGCTATGACCCTCATGGGTCTCAATGATATCCCGGTATAAATCAACTGTCTTCAGTTCGAGAACAACAGTGGCTCCTTTTTTTGGCACCACAAGCGGCCCATACTGATCACGGTTCCAGAGAAAAAAGAACGATGGGGGATAATAGTCCTGTTTAGAATCCCCTACAAATTGCTTGGTCGACCGAACATTGCTTACATCCGCAAGTTTTTCAATTTCAATACTGGCTTCATGGGATAAATCGAAATCATATATTCCGATTTCCGCTATTAACCGGGGTTGTTCAAGGGTAAACTTCTTAAGAAAAGCAGTTTCAACAGGCTTACCCTTCGTAACTACCCGGTATTCCTGCCTGCCTTCCTTGGGTGGATCTACCTTTAATCGATTAATATAGAGTTGCTTGTCCCAAATAAGAACAGTGTCACCCGGTAACCCGACAAGCCGGCTGGCGCCAAGCCGTTTACGATCCACGGGTACGTCCGATCCCGCCGGATTGTTGAAGAAAACAATATCCTGCCGTTGAAACTTCCTTACCCCTGGCAGCCTGAAGTACGGAATCCTCAGAACATCGGCATAGGGGGCACCCGCACCGGGCAAACCTATTATCGTATTGGGAAACCGAAGTCCGGTCTTTATTTTATTGACCAAAACCCGGTCACCGGGGAGCAGGGTGGATGCCATCCTGAAATCCGGTACCCGGTATACCTGAAACATCAGGACACGGCACAAAAACAGGATAACAAGAATTAAAAGGATCCACCGGATTGGTTTTCGGTATTTTTTCATTAGCGGATGTTGACAACTACTTGATTTTCATAAACATGCGATTCCACCTGATATTGGCCGGAAACTTTTTGTCCTTGTTAAAGGAAATATAAACGAATTTGGGCTGGCCAACAATATGATCTTCAGGCACGAAACCCCAGAACCTTGAGTCAGCCGAATTATGGCGGTTGTCTCCCATCATCCAGTAGTAATCCATCTTGAAGGTATAGGTAGTGACTGTCTTGCCATTAATCAGGATCTGGCCGTTCTGAACTTTCAGATCATTCCCTTCATACACATCAATCACCCTCTCATACAAGGGCAGATTCGCCAGGTTCAGGGGTATGGTGACTCCCTTCTTAGGAATCCAGATTGGACCGTAATTGTCGCGGTTCCATTTTAAGTCACCGGTAAATGGAAAGGTTATACTATCCCATTCTCCTTGAGGGAATTCGATTTGCTTAACAAGTTTTACATTAGGGAGTTTTCGGATTTCTGCCAGACTTTGGGTATGGAGAGGTAAAATATATTGTCCGTTTGAGAACTGAATATCAGCTAAGGAAATATTCAGCATCTCTAGTTTCTTGTGATTGATGGGTGTTCCGTCGGTAACAATATGATAAAGGAATTGCAAATATTGTATTGAATCTTGAGGCATACCGTTGACATATACCCAGTTATGTCTCACCTCAACAGAATCACCCGGCAATCCAATACAACGTTTGATAAAATTTTCCCTTTTATCGGCGGGTCTGACTACAATCTTTCCGAATACGTCAGGATTGCTCCAGACCGCTTCGCGCCCGTTCCGCTTGACCAGGGAATAGTAGCTTTCGTTACTTTGATATTTGGTGCAGACGGTGTCTCCTTCCGGATAATTAAACACGATCGGATCATTATGCTTTATGGTTCGGGTTCCTTTCATCCTGCGGTAAGGATTCTGAATCCATGTCAGGAAAGAGTTTTTGTCTTTGGTCAAGGGCAGGGTGTGCTGAACCAGTGGAAAGGATAGGGGAGTCTGCGGGACCCGGGGACCATAACTAACCTTACTCACAAAAAGATAATCACCCACCAGCAATGATTTCTCCATGGAAGAGGTTGGAATATTAAAGTTTTGAAAGAAAAAGAGATTGATAAAAGTCACCGCCACCAGCGCAAAAATCAGGGCATCAATCCATTCGACCAACGATGAGTTTTTTTGTCCTCTTTTCTTCCAAAAGGTCCAGTTGACATACCTTGAAATATAGACGTCAAACAGAACAGCTAACCCGATCAGCCAAACAAAATTGCCCAGCCAGATGACCCAAAGCAAATAAAGCAGGGAGGCTATTCCGAACTTGATATACTGTCTTTTTGAAATGTTTGTAAAATCAGGCTTTTTCATATTGGGATTGTAAATATTCGGTTCCATTTTATCTTCAGTGATTGGTCGGGCGCTTTCATGGCGGAGAACCAAATCAGGATAGGTTTTCCAATGATATGATCTTCAGGAAGAAATCCCCAGTGACGGGAATCCCTTGAATGGTGACGGTTGTCGCCTAACACGAAATAATAGTTCTGCTTGAACACGTAAGATGTTGTCACCTCGTTGTTTATCAAAATTCGCTCACCTTCAACTTCCAGGTGATTCTTCTCGTACACTTCGATTATCCTTCTGTAAAAGGGAAGGTTTACCGGCGATAGTTTAATAATATCTCCTTTCCCGGGAACAATTACCGGACCAAAATTATCTCTGTTCCATGGAAAAGTGGACAAATGAGGGAAAATATTAAAATCTCCCTTATCCGGATCGATCTGAAAAGGTGACATGGCCTTTACTTCTGGTCTTTGGCGGAACTCAATGAGTTGATCGGGTCGTAAGGGTATCAGGTAACCAAGTCCCGGGAATATCTGGATTTCAGATTGAGCCAGGTCAAGCCTTTTGAGAAGTTGCTCAGGAAGTTGGCGGTTGCTAACTTCTATCAGGTAGTCGAGGCTGATTCGTGCCTTTAAAGGGTCCCGGTAGGACTGGTTTTTAACTTTGGCCAGGAGTATGGACACCGTATCGCCGGGAAGTCCTATACACCGGCTGACTTCAGGTTCCCTTCTGTCGAGCGGGCGGTACCGGAGAAAAGTTTTAGAAATCGAGTCGCCTTCGTTTTCTTTCTTCCTTCTAAGTGCGTAATAGCTGGTGAGCTCAGCCCCGCAAATTGAGGAGTCACCTTCCGGGAAATTGTAAGCAACCAGATCCCCTCTTTGGAGACTTGAAAAGCCGTCCAGTCTTCGGCAGGGAAGGGTTACGCTTCTGATGTAAGACGGCTTGCAACGGCTTAAGGGAAGGTAATGGTGGGACAGCGGGAAGTTCAGGGGAGTTATAGGAAGTCTGGGGCCGAAATGTATTTTGGAAATAAGGATGTTATCACCTGTCTGCATGGCCGGGCGCATTCCAGGCGATAAAACTGTAATGCTGTCGACAACTAAAAGCCTGAGAAAGGTTACGGTAAAAAGGACCCAGACAAGAAGGTTTATCCAGCCGGGAATTTTTTTCATTTTTTCAGGTATCCAGAAGAACCAATTAACCTTTCTGGAAATCAGCATATCGAAAAGGATGAAAACAGCCACAAGAATTAGTGGCTGGCCTAAAGTAAGTGCCAGGAGGCCGGTTAAAATGATGAGTGAAACAAACCAAAACCAGCGCATAGCCAATCTCCCTATTTAAGACCTAATAGATCTGACATGGTAAAAATGCCTGACCTGCCTGCGATGAATTCAGCAGCAACCACGGCTCCGGAGGCCAATCCCTTTCGGTTCAAGGCTTCATGCTTCAGGGAGATGATATCCTCTTTGGAAACATACCGGACTTCATGACTACCCGGAACCTCTCCTTCCCTGATGCTGGTAACCGTAATCTGACCGGGCTGCGGTATCAGGTCTGGAGTCCATTCCCTGATATGTGGATTCATGGCGAGAATGTCATTGACAATGCTCAGGGCAGTACCGCTCGGTGAATCCTTTTTGCGCGTATGGTGGATCTCCTCAAGCCTGGGCAGGTACCCGGAGTGAGCAGACATAAGGCCGGCAAGTTTTCTGTTTATTTCCATGAAAATATTTGCTCCCAGGCTAAAATTGGTCGCATAGAAAAAAGCTCCGTTTTGTTTCCGGCAATAGTGGCAGGCTTCTTCTAAATGGTCAAGCCAACCTGTTGACCCAGAGACTACGGGAACATTTGAACCCAGAACAGCCAGAATATTATTCAGTGCCGATTCCGGTCCGGTAAACTCGATGATGACCTCCGCCGTTTGGAGGACTTTGGGAACCATGTCATGTTTGTTCACTTCATCGATGGCGAAAACGATTGTGTGACCCCTGTCAACTGCAATGGATTCTACTGCTTTACCCATCTGTCCGTAGCCGATCAATCCAATTCTCATGGGTTTTGTGCTCCTGGTTTTCTTGTAGTTACTGCCGTTAAAGATATAAAAAAAGGGAAGTTCTTACTGGAACTTCCCCTTATATGGGATTCTGATTATCAGTTATTTCGCTGATTTAACCTTTTTTGCGATTGCAGCAAATGCTTTTGGTTCATTCATTGCAAGATCGGCAAGGACTTTACGGTTGATATCAATTCCGCTCTTATGTATGTTACCCATAAATTCGGAATATGACAGGCCATGCTCGCGGCATGCTGCGTTAATCCTTACAATCCAGAGTGACCGGAAATGACGTTTTTTTGCCCTCCTGTCACGGTACGCATAACCAAGTCCTTTTTCATAGATGTTCTTGGCTACTGTCCAAACATTTCCACCCGGGCCAAAATTGCCCCTGGTTTGGGAGAGAATCTTTTTTCTGCGTCTTCTTGACGCAACTGCATTAACACTTCTTGGCATAATTTTCTTTTTTTGAAAGCAGGCGGTCCTTTATAGACTCTTAAAGCACTGCATTCTGGTTAAACACTTAATTAAACCTGTTGGGGAGTTTACTTCATTGCAAGCATCTGCTTGACATTCTTCATGTCGGTACTGTCCACGGTTCCAAAGTAACCGAGGTTGCGTTTCCGCTTAGTCGACTTCTTGGTGAGAATGTGGCTTTTGTAAGCGTGCTTCCGTTTGATTTTCCCTGTACCGGTTAGCGTAAAACGTTTTTTCGCGCCGGCTTTCGTCTTCATTTTAGGCATCTTTGTTCTCCTTATATAGCTATTTTTTCTTTTTTGAAGAAAGAATTATGGTCATTCGCTTTCCTTCTAACGTTGGCTGCTGGTCAAGTTTTCCATCTTCCTCAAGCTCCTGCGCAAACCGGTGAAGCAGTTCTTCACCCTGCTCCTTGAATAGTATCGATCGTCCCTTGAAAAAGACGTACGCTTTTACTTTTGCGCCTTCATTGAGGAATTTCTGAGCATGCTTTACCTTAAAGTTAAAGTCGTGATCGTCGGTCTGCGGTCCGAAACGGATCTCTTTAACAATAATCTTGGTCTGCTTGGCCTTAAGCTCCTTTTGCTTCTTTTTTTGCTGGTAAAGAAATTTGCTGTAATCGATTACTTTACAAACCGGCGGGTCAGCGGCGGGTGAAATCTCGACCAGGTCGAGCTCAAGTTGTTCTGCGATCTTCAGGGCTTCCTGCAAGGAAACGATACCCGGATTCTCAACATTTTCCCCGACAACCCGAACCATGCGGGCCCGGATCTCCTGATTGATCCTGAATTTCTCCCGAAGTTCATCCCTTTTACGGGGAATGTACCTGGAATTGGTCTGATTAATAATGCAATCCTCCTGATTAGTTAGTATTTAATCCTCGATCCGCTTCAGAACCTCTTCTGTTTCTTTGCGAATCATTGTAGCAAAATCTTCGGGCTTCATACTGCCCATGTCCCCCTGTCCCTGCTTCCTGACCGATATCGTGCCCTCCATCTCTTCTTTTTCACCTACGATAAGCAGATAGGGAATCCTTCTTAACTCATTATCCCTGATCTTTTTACCGATCTTTTCATTCCGGTCATCAATCAGGGTGCGAATATCGCAATTATTTAGTGATTTCAAAACACTTTCAGCGTAATTCTGGTACTTTTCACTGATCGGCAAAACGATAGCCTGATCGGGTGCCAGCCAAAGCGGAAATTTTCCGGCGGTGTGTTCTATTAAAACAGCTACAAAACGTTCCATGGATCCAAATGGGGCACGGTGAATCATCACCGGCCTGTGACGCTGGTTATCCTGCCCGATATACTCAAGCTCAAATCGCTCTGGCAGGTTGTAATCCACCTGGATGGTTCCCAGTTGCCATTTTCTGCCGATGGCATCCTTCACCATAAAATCCAGCTTCGGGCCATAAAAGGCCGCTTCGCCTATAACAATCTGTCCTTCCAGACCTTTTTCATTGGTAATCTCGATAATGGCCTTTTCAGCTTTTTCCCAGTTTTCATCGGACCCGATATATTTATCCGGAGTATTGGGATCCCGTAACGATATTTGGGTGATAAACTCCTTAAAATCAAGTGTTTTGAATATGTATAAAACAATATCTATTACTTTGGCGAACTCTTCCTTAATCTGATCCGGGCGACAGAAAATGTGTGCATCATCCTGTGTAAATCCCCGAACGCGGGTCAGTCCATGTAATTCACCGCTCTGCTCGTAGCGATAAACCGTTCCAAATTCGGCAAGCCTCACCGGAAGATCCTTATAGGACCTTGGCTTTGAGCGGTAAATCTCGCAATGATGCGGACAATTCATGGGTTTCAGCAGAAACTCTTCTCCTTCAACCGGCGTGTGAATAGGCTGAAATGAATCTTTACCGTATTTGGCGTAATGCCCGGAAGTCACATATAATTCTTTGGATCCGATATGTGGGGTGATTACGGGATCATACCCATAATCCTTCTGCACCTTTTTCAGGAAATTCTCAAGGCGTTCGCGCAGCATGGCTCCTCTGGGCAGCCAAAGGGGGAGTCCCTGGCCAACTCGCTGGCTGAATGTAAACAGCTCGAGCTCCTTGCCAAGTTTCCGGTGATCCCTTTTCTTAGCTTCTTCCAGAAGAATCAGGTATTCATCAAGTAGGCTCTTCTTAGGGAAGGTGATCCCGTAAATCCGGGTCAGCTGCTTGCGCTTTTCATCACCGCGCCAGTATGCTCCTGCCAGGCTTAAAACCTTTATTGCCTTAATCGGCGAGGTGTCAGGAAGGTGAGGTCCCCTGCACAAATCAGTAAATGACCCGTGCTTGTATAGGGTTATCGTTCCATCAGCAAGGTCACTGATCAATTCGGTCTTGTACTCATCACCCTTCGTCTGAAATAATTCCAGGGCTCCTGACTTGGATATGTCCTCCCTGTTAAACGGAGATTTCATTGAAGCCAGCTCATACATTTTCTTTTCTATGTCGAGCAGGTCATTTTCTGACAGTGACTTATCCCCGAGATCCACATCGTAATAAAAACCGGACTCAATGGCCGGTCCAATTCCGAATTTTACTCCGGGATACAGGTTCTGCAAAGCCTCGGCCATCAGGTGAGCGCTTGAATGCCAGAAAGCGTGCTTGCCTTCCGTGTCATCCCATTTGTGCAGTCTTATGGCTGCATCGGCAGTAATCGGCCGTGTAAGATCCCATATTTCTCCATTTACTGAGATGGCTAACACATCCTTAGCCAGTTGCGGACTGATGCTTTGGGCGATTTCCAGTCCGGTAATTCCGGCAGAAAATTCCTTGATTCGCTGGTCGGGAAATGTAATTTGTATCATTTTGAAAATCTAAGGTGCAAATATAAAAAACCTCCCTTTAAAAGCTGTCAGCTTTTAAAGGGAGGAGAAGAGTGCCCAGAACAGGAATCGAACCTGCACATCCTTGCGAATACTAGTCCCTGAAACTAGCGCGTCTACCAATTTCGCCATCTGGGCGTCTTCAAAAAACACCTTGTGCCCAGGACAAGAATCGAACTTGCACAACCTACCGGTTACATGGCCCTCAACCATGCGCGTCTACCATTTCCGCCACCTGGGCTAAGGGTGTGCAAATGTAAAACATTATTTTTTATTTCCAAATCCCCAGTAATGCCTGAATTTCATCAAACCTCCTGGAACTCCCTGCCAGTTCATAGTCTACCGCTAAACGCTCCAGACAGATCCGTATGAAAGTAGAATTTCTCGAGGGCATATAAAAAACCGGCTCAATCGGTATGGATTTCCTCATCAGATAATCCGTTATGTCTTTCTGCGAATGTACGGTGCCGAGGTTTGACGGGTTTATATAAAATAGTGCGTCGTACAGGGCCGGGTTCAGCCCGGTGACAGACTGGTCGTGTAGGCCAAGGTAGGCGAGAATCGGATAATCAGGCATTTGAGTCACAAATACCGGAAGGTCTAACTCCTGGCAGATCAGCGCGTAAAAAAGTGTGATCGAGATCTCGTTCCCTTTACCGGTATCAAGAATCCGCTTGATAAAATTATTTCCGGGTGATTCCGGGTGCTCTTCATTCAGCCTGATTCCGTATTTCTCAAAAAGAATGGTGTTGATAATCCTGATCTTTTCCAAAGCAGTGAGCTTTTCATTGATTTCCAGCCAGATTTCATCCCGGATAGACTTCATCCCGCCGCGCATCTCGTCAATCATCAGATCCGGGAACTGATACCGGTTCAGGAGCCAGGTCCCGGTTATAAGATCCTGCTTCGGATCGGAGACCCAATTCGCGATCTCCTTTTTAAGTTCAATAAAATGAATCGATCGGACCAGTTCCTCAATCCTCTCATGGGATATACGATTTCCGGCATGCTTCAAAAGAGCATCCAGGTAGGGAAGCATCGAAGGGCCTATTTCACGGATCTTTCTACTCACCGACTGATAAACCAGCTCGTCAGGGTCGTCAAGCAACCGGATCAACGAATCTTCAGGACCTCTCTCCATCTTAGCACGGATTAGGTTTGTGTATCTAAAACATATCTGATCAGTTCTTCCATATGCCGGGTGTAATCACCAAGATACTTCTGCCGTGCCCGGTTGGCAATGATCAGACAGATGGTAAGCGCATCATGCCCCAGAATTTCCGATAATCCGTACAGGGCAGAAGATTCCATTTCGAAATTGGTGATCCTGTAAGTCTCATCTTTATAATGCGTTAGTCGGTCATTTAACTCCGGATAGGCCAGTTCGGAACGTAGGTTCCTGCCTTGAGGTCCATAGAAGCCATGGGCGGCAACCGTTATGCCCCAAAGACAACCCGAGTTGAACTGACGAAGAAAGCTCCCTGCAACAGGTGCGGCATAAACGACTGGAAATCCTTGTATGGAAGATAAATAGCTGTTTATATCTGTTTCAAATTTCTCCCGGGGCTCGTTGGATGGCCTCCTATAATAATTCATAAGCCCATCCAAACCCACTGACCATGCTGATGCAACCCTTGAACCTACCGGAATATCGGGCTGCAGGGATCCGGAAGTGCCTATTCTGATCAGTGTAAGGCGGCGCTTATCATCCTTGTTCACCCGGGCCTGCATATCAATGTTTGCCAGTGCATCCAGTTCATTAACCACAATGTCCATATTGTCTGTACCTATTCCGGTGCTGAGAACCAGGATCTCTTTCCCATGATAAAACCCCGTGACAGAGGTAAACTCCCGGTTGGTAGCGACCTGCCTGCATTCTGTAAGCATCGATCCCGCCAGGGCGACCCTTCCGGGATCGCCAACCAGCAGAACGGTGTCGGGAATCTGTTCAGGATGCAGGTGTAAATGGAAGATCGAACCGTCAGGATTCAGGATCAGCTCAGAAGCGCCGTACGTACTCATGCTCTTTAAAAATAAGATTAAAAATAGCTATTGGAAAGCCAACTGGTGTTACCGGCCAACGGTTTTTTCTACTTTTGCGGGGCAAAATACAATTAACCAATGATTCAAAGAATTCAAACAATATGGTTACTCCTGAGCCTTGCTTCATGGGGCTTGCTGTTTTTTAGCCCGATAATCGGGTTTGCCAGCCCTGACAGCGGAGCCTGGATGCTGTACGCAGAAGCAATAAAAACAGCAACCGGTAAGGAAACAGTAATGCAAACAATTCCCCTCCTGGTGCTGTTTGGCGTTGTACAAACCCTGGTCCTGATTTCTTTATTCCTGTATAAAAGGCGCGTTCTCCAGCTCAGAATAACCCTTTACACCATGATCCTGCAGCTTTTCTCCTATGCACTGATCGGACTCTATGTTTACCAGGGATCCAGAATGCTGAATGCAGGGGCGGGGTTGCTGTTTATGTCAATCATCCCGGCGGTTTCCTTTGTTTTTAGCTTTTTGGCCTTCAGGGCTATCCGGAGAGATATCCTGCTCCTTAAAATGGTCGACCGCTTGCGTTAGCCAATATCTCTAGTTAAATCTTGAATTTACGATATTGTTATAGATTGATCCAAACGTGTAGGAGAATCCAACCTTCAGGGAATAATCGTAATTAGTGGCCATTTGTTTCTGCCGCAGCAGAACCTCCTCCGGTGTGGCCCCCTCTTTCTGAAGCGAGAGCTGATCATGAATAAAAGCAGCATCACCGGAAATACTCAATGATAAACCTTTAAAAACCCTGAAGTATAAGCCTGCCCATAAACGGATGCTGTTTTTCGACCAATCATGCAGATAATTGGAGTATTGCCCCGATATGTTTATGTTACCCCATGGTTGCCTAAAGTCTGCCGAAGCCAGCAACTGATGGCTAAATAGCCCTTCTTCAAGTTTATTGTATATGGTGGTATCCTGATAGAAATTATATCCATACCCGATCCGGTATTGAAACCTGACCTGCTTGCGGTTGGAGAGACTGTAAGGGAAGATGTTATACTCAATAGCCGGTGCCAGGGATGTGGCAAAACGGATATTCCCATATGTGCTCGAAGAGATTCCCGCCCTGCCGCCCAGTGACCAGTGGTCGTTCAGGCTGTTTACGAGCAGGTGGCGGATTGAATAGTTGGTTCGTCTGGATATGTACTCTTCCTCATCATAACGGTATTTTCTGAGACTGCCATCATAGCTCCCCGCAAAATATATTTTCCACTCAGGTGTCACTTTTTCTGCCTCGATATCATTTTCCATCTCCAGACTGGAATAACTTTCCTGTTCTTCGAGTTCCCCAGTTGAGCGGATATCAAAAACCCAGCTGTTCCACTTGTCTGTAACCAGTTTATCCTCCTTAACACCGGCGCCTTCGCCGTCGAACCTGAAATTCATGTATTCCGCAAGCGGCGTTTTTGCAACATATTTCATGAGTCCGATAGCCATCATCCGGGTGTATCCGGAGCGTACCATATCAGACGTAGCATCCGGAGTGGATACATAACTAACCTCATCGTCGATTCCTAAAAACTCTTCCTGTCCGATCAGATTGATTTTATACTCGATCCCTCCGGATCCCGTAGACTGGCGGGTAACCAGAATATGCACCTGTGCTTCTTTCCAATCCCTTACATAATTAACGAACGGCATTTCCCGACGAATGTAATCCACGTCACACCGCGAACAATCGAGAAATACCCGGATTGCATGATTGCGGAGATTCGGATCTTCGGATTGGGCAACAAGAGAGGCGGAGGCAAAAAAGAGTATCAGAATAGTAACTAACCGGGATAGGTTCAGAGGTCTCATTTCAGGCATTTGCCCACGAAATTACTCGAATCGTGTTGCCGGGGATAGAGGCAGTTAGTTAAAAAAAGTTAATCAGATGATTTCCAGATGGTCCTGATCGGTTATTTTCTCACAATACCGGCATTTCAAGGCGGCAGGTCCCTTTCGGACAACCTCAAAAGAAGTTACCATCTGTTCATGGTTGGTGATGCACTTCGGATTCATGCACTTCACAATGGCAGTGACTTCATCCGGAATCGACACGACCTTTTTCTCAACCACCTCATAATCGCGGATGATATTCAGCTTGGCATCGGGTGCAACGAGGGAAATTTTGTTAAGCTCTGCATCCTTGAAATAGATGTCCGCCACCTTGATGATTGCCTTTTTACCCAACTTCTTGGATTCAAGATTGAACCCAAACGTTACTTGTTGCTGTATATTGTTCAGTCCAAGTATATTAATTACACTGAACAAATTCTGAGACGGGATATGGTCAATGACCGTACCATTCTTTATTGCATTGACTTTAAGCTCTTTTTTTGCTTCCATGGTCGTTGACTTTTTACTTAACACCCAATATTTTGGAAATTATAGCCATGCGTGTGAAAACGCCATTCAGTGCCTGTTCAAAATAGTAAGCTTTTGGATTGGCATCTACGTCGTAATTGATTTCATTGACCCTTGGGAGCGGGTGCAACACTTTGACATTGGGTTTAGTATTCCCGAGCATTGCATTCCGGAGAATGTAGACGTTTTTAACTTTTTCATATTCAAGTGGATCGGAAAATCTTTCCCGTTGAACCCGTGTCATATAGATGATATCGGCATCATCCATATTGTCTCCGATATCCTTGTATTCATGGTACTCGATCCCGTTCTTGTCCAGGAGTAGTTTGTATTCGTCAGGCATTTTCAGCTCCTCGGGTGCGATAAACACAAATACCGGATTAAAATGGATCATGGCTATCAGCAGGGAATGAACAGTTCTTCCGTATTTCAGGTCTCCAACCATGCATATCCTGAGATTGTCGAGACGCCCCTGCGTCTTCCGGATAGAGTACATGTCAAGAAGAGTCTGGGTAGGGTGCTGGTGGGCCCCGTCGCCTGCATTGATTATCGGAACCGGAGAGACCTCACTGGCGTACTTTGCGCTTCCTTCCAACGGGTGACGCATGACAATCAGGTCGCTGTAATTGGAAACTGTCAGAATAGTATCTTTCAGGGTTTCACCTTTTGAAACGCTGGAAGAGGAAGAATCAGAAAAACCGATCACACTGCCGCCCAGCCTGTTGACTGCTGATTCGAAACTCAGTCGGGTCCGGGTTGAAGGCTCGAAAAACAGTGTCGCAACCACACTGCCATGAAGCAGGTCCTGTCTGGGATTTTTCTCAAACTCCCCGGCAAGGTCAAGGATTTGAAGCATCTCATCCTTGTTGTAATCCGTTATGGATACTAAACTTCTGTTTTTCATAGGTTCCGGTTTTTCTCGATCATATTTCCTAAAATTAGAACAACGGAAGCGACTCCATTCAATCTCTTAACAAAAATTATTTACTATTTATTCACAACTCAACAGGTTTTGCTTCAACGGATTCGATCCTGCCGAGCTGGGTGGTGACCCTCTCCGCAAGTCCTGACCGTATCCTGATGATCACCGCGCAGCTCTCTGCGAAATCCTGCTGGATAATTTCCGATTTATGGTCTCTGGCGATTTTGAGGACCTCGTTCAGGAGCGGGTACGGAAAGGTAACTTTAATTGCGGATAAATAGTATTTTTCTATAACTGTACCTTCTTCGATTGCTTCGCGGGCAGCCGTTCGATAGGCTTGAATCAGTCCGCCTACGCCAAGAAGCGTTCCGCCGAAATATCGGACTACAACAATCAGGATATTATTCAGGTGCATTGATTGTATCTGGCCGAGTATAGGCTTACCCGCAGAATTGGTGGGTTCGCCATCATCATTAACCCGGTAGTTCTGTTCACCGGGACCAATTCTCCATGCATAGCAGTGGTGCCGGGCATCGTGGTATTCTTTTCGCAAAGTGGCCAGGATTTCCTTAACCTGATCGAGGTTGTCAACCGGGTAGGCCAGTGCAATAAACTTACTGCCGCGGTCTTTACAGAGGCCTTTTGATGGTTCTTTAAGTGTCCGGTAAATATCATCGATAGGCATGGTCAAAAGTATTCAGAAAATGCTAATTTCCGCCATTATCAAAGAAATGCCAAAATGAAACGCCTCCTACTTTTCATCCTGCTTTCACCGTGCAGTTGGGTCTTTTCTCAGGATATACCTTTTACAGGAACCTGGGAAATCTTAAAAGGGAAAAGCACTACTATCGACCTGTTTGCCACACTTGAGATTGACCTTCGTCTTACCGGGAAGGAAATCTGCCTTACGCGAAGATGGGGCAGGGGAGCCCAGTCTTATACCGATAGCCTGCCTGTACGAATGAATGGATCCGGTGAATCTGTCATTATTGAGAGCCGGCTTTTCCCGACAAACGTATTTATGGGGATATCCGCGCAAACCGGGGGGCGAAAAAGACTCAGCTCGAAATATGACAAGGCGGATTATATCCTGACCCTGAATGAGAAAATTCCGGTGCTTGTTTCACAGGGAAAATCCGAAGTGGAGAACATTCATCTGCTTAAATATGATCCTGCCCGTGATATTCTGGAATATGAGATCAGCAGGTCCAGCCGGACTGCCGGCGATCCGATCCGGTTTGTGTTTAAGCGGAAGGGAGCACGGCAGGCATGGTTCATGAACCTTGGGAATAACTGGGAAATTGACGGTGCCTTAAACTGGCAGGCAGCGTTGATCAGCTTGCAGGGCTTGGTAAACAAGGACATCCCGCAGCTTTACTTTAATTACCCGGATGGCTGGGATTACCGCTTTACAGGGGATATAAAGAACTATCTGGGCCAATCGCATTTCTATACGTTTACGGAGATTGCCAGGCCGGAGGACGCCTTAAGGATCTTTAAAGATAAAATCTCCGGTTATGTAGTTTGGGATAGAAAGGTCAGAACCTCCCTGATCGTTGCATTTACAATTGCCGGTATTGAAAAATCCATTGTTGTGGATGAAAGCATGATTCCCTACATGGAAACCTTGGGGGTGAGAAAGAGATACGATCTGAGGAACAAATTTGTCGGGATGACGGATGCCTCGATTTACCAATGGTCATATGACAATTTCTGGCAGGCCTGTTCCAAGGATAAAATTGTCTGGATGGGCGGAGAATCGGGAAAGATCATGAAGCCTGGGGTTGCCGACTGGGGAATCCAGCAGCAAGCTTTTTTTACGGATTTGTCTACCCGGCCAACGGATTTAGTTGAATATGCTCTTGCCGACAGGATACTCTCGGAAATGAATAACATGGGGATGGTTTTCGGATGGCATTCTTATGCTAAAGATTTGGAACGACAGCATGTTACCCTTTGTTCAAAACACGGATTAAGGGTTGAGGGATTGCATACGCTACCAAATCTCAGCTTTATGTCGAAGGTTACTGTGACACCTCATTTTGCCTTTAAAAACCATCATAATGTTGTTGGTAAAAGCAAGCCTGTTGCCGGCAATAAAGTTTACATATCATGCATTCAGACAGATTGTCTGGGACTTGGAGCCTGGAACCGGCCGGGCAGGGGAGATATCCCGTATGCCTGGGAGGTGACCATGAACTGGTCCTGGCTGGCACCTGCCATGCTTGAGTATTTCTATACTCAGTCTACTCCGAATGATTATTTCATCGGTTCCCTGGGTGGCCCGGGGTATGTCTATCCCAAAGCCGTCCCTGCGGAAAAGCGAGCCTGGCTGATCAATGAAGCGTACCGGCTGATGAAGCAGCTGGACCTGAATATCTTTGAGATCATGGATTATTCTGAAGGCAGTACGATTGAGGGGAATTCGGAGCTGACTGAAGAGGTTGTTGCCCAATATATTAGTTTGATGCCGGATATCATTGGCCTGGTCAATGGGTATTCTCCATCATTCAGTTTCGGGAAAAAGAAGGGGGTGCCGTTACTCAGCTACGATTATTATCTCTCACCCGAAAAGCTGGAAGGTGAGGCGGTGGCTGACCTTCGGGAATTGGCTTCGCTGAATACTGACCGGCCCTATTTTCTGTTGATGCATATCCGCCAATACAGTGATATTTCCAGGGTCAAGTCTATCTTGGACACGCTAGGGCCTGAATTTGAGGTTATTCCGCTGGATGTGATGATGAAAATGGCGGCTGACAAACCGACCTTTAAGGAGCGGTATCTGGAGGTTCCTAAACAGAAATAGAATCTGAATGTTTATTTCGCCTGCCAGTTAAGGTGTTGTTATTCAGCGTTCCTTACCCGGATTGCGTACCATTTTCCTAAAAAATTACCGTCGAGGAATGCGCTGCCGGTAATGTAATCGTAGGCTTCATTGATATTTCCCTTAAAACTGTATTTGCCTCCACCATTTCGTCCACCTGCCTGTATAGTAGATTCGACCACCACTGCACTACCGGTGATAGAACTCGTGGCTAAAAGAACAGTTGCCGTAGAATTTTGGGTCAGAAGCATGGTCCCCTTAATGGTTCCGTCGGGCTTCTGAACCAGTGTCATAATGCCGTTTGTGGTGTTAAAAGAGGTAAATGTGCTGGACCACCTTCCGGTAACGGAAGGTAGTATCGCGATGTCCCGGGTGGCGGTATTCTTCCCTCCGTCACCTGTTGCCGTTAGTGTTACGGTATAAGTCCCGCTGGACCTGTAAATATGGACAGGGTTTTCAGCCGTAGAAACCGAATCATCACCGAAAGTCCAGCTGAAGTTAGTGGCATCGGTGGTCTGGTTGGTGAAATAAACCGTATCACTTGCCAGGGCACTTTCAGGTTCCACTGTGAAAGCCGCTACAGGTTTAGGACCCTTGTTGCAGGAGGTGAAAAGCAGTATGCTGGAAAACAGCACTATAGAGATAACTGAGTTTTTCATTTGCTGGTTGTTCTGTAATTGCGGACGAAGATAGGCTTTATACCAGTCTTCCCGGACGCAGTCGGGAGGGGTTTAACATTTCTTAAGAAATGGCAAAAAAAAAGCCAGGAGGTCATCCGGGCTTGGGTAGTGA
>MEOR01000142.1:0-557 GCA_001769295.1 Bacteroidetes bacterium GWF2_49_14
ATTCCAACCTCTGCTTCTCTCCGTATAGCCTGTATGCGGCGCTTGGCCTGATCGCCAATGCCACGGAAGGGAACAGTCGGCAGGAAATTCTTGCAACTTTAGAGATTCCATCGGAGGGATTGGAGTTTCTGAATGAAGGATATGAAACCTATACAGGAACGGTTCTGTGTCAGGATCCATCGACCACGATTGAATCAGCCAACATTGTGTGGTACCAGAAAGGTTTTACTGTTAAGCCTGATTTTATTGGCAGAATTGGAAATTATTACCAGGCCAAGGCGGTTCCGATCGATTTCGGTGCACCCGGTGCCCTTGACATTATCAACAATTGGGGTTCTGAGAAAACGCATGGAAAAATCCCGAGAATGATTGATGTCATTCCCCCGGGAACGATTGCCGGACTGGCCAACGCAACCTACTTCAATGGTCGATGGACCTATATCTTTGACCCTAAAGAAACCAAGCCGACCCAATTCACACGACTCGACCGGTCCGGGGTGAGCTGTGCCGTAATGAAAAATACGCAGGACTATAATTTCTATGAGTCCAGCCTGTGT
>MEOR01000142.1:580-6684 GCA_001769295.1 Bacteroidetes bacterium GWF2_49_14
CAACGAAGCCTGGGCCATGTATGCTTTTCTTCCTCAGGTTACCTCTTCTCTCGACAAGCTGACTGATTATCTCGTGGAAAACTGGCCGGTCCTGCTCGATGATTTTTATCCGGCTAAGAACTTGCTGATCTGGTTTCCACAGTTTGAGATCGAATCAAAAATGGACCTGAATGATGTCCTGTTCGCTGCCGGAATTCGGGAAATCTTTGGCATGAAGGCTGACTTTACAGGGATGCTCGACACCTTCATCCGAATGGGTAAGGTTATACAGAAAACCTATATAAAGGTCAATGAAGATGGCACGGAAGCGGCTGCCATCACTTCCGGATGGCCAATGACCGGAGCTCCAAAGGGGTTGTTTTTTACGCATCCGTTTGTCTATGTTATTGCCGAAAAGAAATCCGGCTCCATCCTGTTTATCGGACAAGTGACCGACCCAACGATAAAATAAACTATAAAAATAAACTCAAGCAAACCGTAACAATATGAAAATCAATTGGATGTTAGCGGGAGCCGCGTTGCTGTTATTGGGAATGGGCGCCTGCAATAAGGAAGAGTATGAAATCAAGCCGCTTGATCTGCCACTGAAAACAGCGGAAGTTATCAGGGCCGACAATTCATTCGGATTTGACCTCTACCGTGGCCTGGCCGCGGAGGCGAAAGCAGGAACGAACCTGATGATTTCCCCGCTGAGTGTTTCGCAGGCTTTGGCCATGACCTATAATGGGGCCTCGGGTGATACAAAGACTGCCATGGAGGAGGCCATGCGCACAGCCGGAATCGATCGCGACGAACTGAACGAGCTCAACAAAACCCTGGTGGATGCGCTGCTGGCGCATGATCCGAAAGTGGTGCTGGAAATTGCCAATTCCATCTGGTACCGCCAGGAGTACACGATCCTGCCTGATTTTGTAACCCGGAACCAGACCTATTACGGTGCCGATGTGAGAGCCATGGATTTCAATGATGCGGGCTGCAAGGATGTGATCAACGGCTGGGTGGATGAAAAGACCCATGGCAAAATATCGGAAATCGTTAAGCAGATTAACCCGGATTCCTTCATGTTCCTGATCAACGCGATCTATTTCAAGGGGGCGTGGACCTATGAATTTGCCAAAAAGAACACACGGGAAGATTCCTTTTACCTGGAGAATGGCACCACGGTTCCGGTGCAGATGATGAACCGGAAGATCGACCTGAATGCCTTTTCGACCGATGTGTTCACGTCCGTTGAGCTTCCGTACGGTAAGGGTAACTGGAGGATGTTCCTGTTTCTGCCGAAGGATGGCAAGAAGGTTTCCGATGTAGAGGAGCAGCTCATCGACAAGAACTGGGGCGGATGGATGAAGTCGTATCATGAGGAGAAAGAGGTCCAGTTCTCGTTGCCCCGGTTTACTTTTGCTTATGAGGAGAGCCTGAAGAAATCACTGGCAGCGATGGGCATGGAAGTTGCCTTTACGGATGCTGCGAATTTCACCGGAATTCTGCCGGAAGGCGGGCTGCTGATCACGGATATCAAGCATAAAACCTTCATCGAGGTCAATGAGGAAGGAACCGAAGCGGCTGCCGTAACTTCCGTTGAAGTGGGTGTAACCTCCATCGGGAATTTTATCACTTTCAATAAGCCGTTCCTGTTTGCCATTGCGGAAAAATCTACCGGGGCTATTTTGTTCCTCGGAAAATATATGAAACCAGAATGAAACGAATTCTTTTTTTTACCGCTTTGGTACTTCTGCTGGGTTCTTGTGAAAAGCCCCAGGATGTGCCAACCTCCCTGACTTCCACCAGCGATGTGGTATGCAAATCGGGGGAAGACCTGAAAACCGGCGAACCGGGAAAAACACAGTCCTGCATCAGTTTTGAGTATGACGGCGACAGCACCCTGTACATGGTCCATTACAATGCCGGATTCAACTGCTGTCCGGAACAGATCCTGGTTGATCTTGAGGTTAAGGGCGACAGTCTGATTATAACCGAAGATGACCTGAAACAGGATTGCCGCTGCAATTGTCTTTTTCATGTAAATATCACCGTTCACAACCTGAAAAGGACCAAATACCACGTTAAGTTTATCGAACCTTTGGCACGGGTGGAAAGTTTGCTGGTTTTTGATCTCGACCTTAAGAAAAAGCCGACGGGGCAGGAGTGCGTGACAAGGGATTATATACCGTGGCAATAAGGCGAAAGGCGAAAGAAAGACTTTAAGACTATAAGACGATAAGAAAAAGAATATGAAAAATAATTTCAGATTAATATTGGTGGCAGTGACGGTATTGCTGACTGCGGGGTGCTGCAGGTATACGGATTATCCGGATGATGAGGATCTGAATATGTGGACGCGTGCAACCGTGGTTTACTCGGGAGCGCCTGAGGTGGATGGATGCGGGTGGCTGATCGAGATGGGCGACGAGTATTTTTATCCGGTCAACCTGGAAGATGAATTCAGGATCCAGGGCTTGTCCGTCAGCATCAAATATGCGTACGATCCTATTGAATTTCGCTGCGGCAGGGGTGGAACACGTTATCAGTCGATACGGATTTTGGCTATCAAGGCTGAAGTTCCGGATGTGAGGACATTGGTTGAGAGTAACTGGGACCGTATCCCGATGGACGGATTCCGCATGGACTCAGCCTATGTGGTTGGCGACTTTCTGCATTTGCAGGTCAGCTATAGCGGAGGCTGCAGGGATCACGACTTTAATCTGTGGAAACTCCCGCCGAATGCGCTTGATCCCCCTCCGGTTGAACTGATGCTTGCACATGATGCCAACGAGGATATGTGCGAAGCCTATATTACCGAATGGCTGGTGTTCTCACTGAAACCCATCCGCAAGCGCAATGTAAACGAGGTGAAATTTCTGCTGAGGGGATCGCCGGAGATGTCGGCGTACTTCGGAGAATTTGTTTATAAATATTGACCGACGACCGATGACCGACGACCGACGACCGATGACCGATGACCGATGACAGATGACAGATGACAGATGACAGATGACCGATGACCGACGTAAGAAGGTCGTCCGTCCGTCGTCTGTCGTCCGTCGTCCGTCGTCCGTCATTTTGTTTTTTGGAAACAAAATCCTATCTTTGCGCGTTCATTTACAAAACAATCGTAAAATTTTAGTAAACATGTACTTAACGGCAGAAAAGAAACAGGAAATTTTCGAGAAGTACGGGAAGTCCAATAAAGACACCGGTTCCCCCGAGGGACTGGTTGCCTTATTCTCTTACCGTATTTCCCATTTGACCGGTCACTTGAAAAAGAACCGGAAAGACTTCAGCACCCAGCGCGCTTTGATCAGCTTGGTCGGAAAGCGCAGACGTATTCTCAACTATCTGAAAGACAGGGATATCGAGAGATACCGTGCGATTATCAAGGAATTGAATCTTCGTAAATAATTTACCGGAAAAAGGCAATTTCAGATTGCCTTTTTTCTTCTTATCAAATCCGATTTATATTTAAGATGTACAAATTATATCAGAAAACCATCACCCAAAATGATGGACGTACAATCACTATTGAAACCGGGAAACTGGCCAAGCAGGCCGACGGTGCGGTGGTTGTAACCATGGGTAAGACCATGATCCTGGCGGCAGTGTGTGCTGCCAAAGAGGCAAAGGAAGCAGTTGACTTCATGCCGCTGAGTGTTGAATACAAGGAAAAATTTGCTGCAGCCGGTCGGTTCCCCGGTGGCTTCCTGAGAAGGGAAGCCCGGCCGAACGACAATGAAGTCCTGATCTCCAGGCTGGTTGACCGCGCACTGCGGCCCTTGTTTCCGGATGATTACCATGCAGAGGTTTTTGTAACCTTAACCATGATGTCAGGTGATCCGGAGTGTCCCCCGGATGCACTGGCCGGACTGGCAGCATCTGCTGCCATGTCCATCACCAATATACCTTTTGCCGGCCCGATCAGCGAAGTGAGGGTAGCGCGCATCAACGGGGAAATGGTTATCAATCCTTCGACGGCTGGAATTAAGGAGGCCGATCTGGATATTATCATAGCCGGAACCATTGACAATATCATGATGGTTGAAGGTGAAATGCATGAAGCCTCCGAGGCTGATATGCTCGAAGCCATCCGGTTGGGTCACGAAGAGATTAAAAAGCATTGCCAGGTTCAGATCGAGCTTCGTAATGAACTCGGAATCACAGGACCGCGCGAATATTGCCACGAGACTAATGACGCCGACCTGAAACAGCGGGTATTCGACGCCAATTACCAGAAAGTCTATGACATCTCAAAGGCTCAGATGCCAAAGCACGATCGTGCCGACGCCTATGAGAAGCTTGAGAAAGAATATATTTCTGCACTGGGCGAAGAGGTTGAGACTGTTGTTGTGGGCATGGTTAAGAAGTATTTCCATGACGTGATGAAGGAAGCTACCCGCAACCTGCTGCTGGATGAAGGCATTCGCCTGGATGGCCGGAAAACGGATGAGATCCGTCCGATCTGGAGCGAGGTTGATTATCTGCCTATGGCTCACGGATCCGCTATCTTCACACGTGGTGAGACCCAATCATTGACTACCATTACGCTTGGGACCAAGCTGGACGAAAAAATCGTGGATGAAGTGATGAACCAGGGCAGAGACCGGTTCCTCCTGCATTATAATTTCCCGCCGTTCTCAACCGGTGAAGCCCGTCCTGCGCGTGGCACCAGCCGCCGCGAGATCGGTCACGGCAACCTGGCCCATCGGGCTTTAAAACCGATGATGCCGGATGCAGCCGACAATCCCTATGTAATCCGAATCGTTTCAGACATTCTCGAATCCAATGGTTCTTCCTCCATGGCTACCGTCTGCGCTGCAACGCTTGCACTGATGGATACCGGCGTGAAGATTAAGAAACCGGTTACCGGGATCGCAATGGGTCTGGTAATGGGCAAAAGCGGCAAATACCGTGTGCTTTCCGATATCCTGGGTGATGAAGATCATCTGGGTGATATGGACTTTAAAGTAACCGGCACCGTTGACGGCATCACTGCCTGCCAGATGGATATCAAATGCGACGGCCTCTCTTATGAGATCCTTGCCGAAGCATTGGACCAGGCAAAACGCGGCCGGCTGCATATCATGGACAAGATTCTGGAAACCATGTCTGCACCGCGCGAAGATTACAAACCACATGTACCAAGAATTCAGCGGATGACCATTCCAAAAGATATGATCGGCGCTGTGATCGGAACCGGTGGAAAAGTTATCCAGGAGATCCAGGCTCTGACTAATACCATCATCACCATTGAAGAAAAAGATGGGATCGGATATATTGAGGTGGCTGCTCCTGATAAGAACGCCATCGAGGCTGCCATGGACATGATCCACGGTATCGTCACTCTTCCTGAGGTTGGAACGATTTACAACGGTAAGGTTGTGTCGATCCTGGCTTTTGGCGCTTTCGTTGAGATACTGCCCGGAAAAGAGGGCTTGCTTCATATTTCAGAGATCTCATGGAAAAGGCTCAATACGGTTGAGGAAGAGCTTCAGGTAGGTCAGATTGTTGAGGTTAAGCTCATCGAAATCGATGAAAAATCCGGCAAGTACAGGCTGTCAAGAAAAGTTCTCCTGGAAAAACCCGAAGGTTATGTTGAACCACCGGCCAGTGACCGTGGCCCAAGGCCTCCGAGAGAAGGCGGCCGTGATGACCGCGGCGGGCGCGACAGTCGCGACCGCAGGGATCATGGTGACCGTGGCGGACGCGACAATCGCGGCGGCGGCGGCGGCGGTTACGGCAGACGTTAATAGAAATTGTATAATATCTTCAATAAGAAATCCCTGCTGCAACAGGGATTTTTTATTTTTAGCAGATGGAACTCAAAGAGCTCATACCTTGTCCCTATCGGTTTGTTGTAATTGAAGGGAACATCGGTGCTGGCAAAACATCACTGGCTACCCGGATCAGCAGGGACTACAACAGCCAGCTGATCCTGGAACGGTTTGCCGATAATCCCTTTCTTCCCAAGTTCTACCAGGACCCGGAACGATTCGCTTTCCCTGTGGAAATGTCGTTTCTGGCCGACCGGTATAACCAGCTTAAAAAAGAACTCGGATCGGGACCGGATATGTTCTCTCCGCTGATCGTGGCCGACTATTATTTCATGAAGT
>MEOR01000142.1:6696-10494 GCA_001769295.1 Bacteroidetes bacterium GWF2_49_14
CGGGAAATACCCTGTCCGGAGATGAATTGAACCTATATTCCCAGATGTTTCACATTATCTATCAGTCTTTACCCAGGCCCGAACTGTTTGTTTACTTGCATCAGGACACTGACAATCTGTTGATGAATATCTGGAGCAGGGGCCGGGAGTATGAATCTTCCATCACAGCTGAGTATCTGAAAAAAATTCAAAACGGATATTTTGATTTCTTCCGGCAGGAGACGGGCATACGAATCATCGTGGTTGACACCCGGACAGTCGATTTTATCAAGCGGGACGAGGATTACCGGCGGCTGCTCACAATCCTTTTTAATAAGGAATATCCGGTTGGGGTTACCCGGGTTCAAATGGAATCAGAATAGAGAAGTGTTTATTGAACATTTTTAAGCAGAAATCGATTTTTTATCGAATGTTTTTAAAACATTTTTACTTTTGTCGTACATTGAAAAACAAAGATTAACAAACATAAATGCGGTAGTTATGAAGAAACTCAACTCTGGAATTCTGATGGCTGTGCTGGCAGTTTTTATGCTGTCTGGCTGCAGTGGTCTGAACAAAATGAAAAAGAATGCCTCCGGCATCAAGTATGAAGTTAAACCGGCTGTTCTGGAAATGCATGGTGGTACGGTAAATCTCGCCATCGATGCCAGTTACCCGGAAAAATACTTTAACAAGAAAGCCATTGTAGTGGCTACTCCGGTGCTGAAAACCCCGGCCGGCGAAGTGGAATACGCGCCGATAACCATGCAGGGCGAGAAGGTAACAGCCAACAACAAAGTTGTCAATTACAAATCTGGCGGTAAGGTTTCGTACACCGGAACCCTTCCTTACACAAAGGAGATGCGTCAGTCAGAACTCGTTGTTAAAGTTGAAGCTTCTATGAAAAGCAAGAAAGTTGCTTTTGAACCGGTTAAGATTGCCGATGGCGTGATTTCAACCCCGACGTTACTTGCAAGCAAAGAGGGTGAAGTGATTGTAGCCAAGGATAGATTCCAGAGGATCGTTCCCGAAACTTATGTGGCCGACATCAACTATGACATCAACAAGGCTGATGTTAAAAAAACCGAAATGAAATCGGATGATGTCACTGCCCTGAAAGACAAGGTGAAATCAGCAAACGAAAAATCGAATTATAATATTAAGGGTGTGGATGTTTCAGCTTATGCTTCTCCTGACGGAGAACTTGCACTGAACGACAAACTGGCCAGGGAACGCTCGCAGACTGCTTCGAAGTTTTTCCAGAAAGAGCTGGAAACCATGAAAGTATCCAAAGCTTCACAGCAGGAATTCTTTAATCTGATGTCAACTGCTGAAGACTGGGAAGGGTTCAAGGAACTGGTTGGAAAATCGAAGATTCAGGATAAAGACTTGGTTCTGCGTGTGCTTTCGATGTATGATGATCCGGCTGTGCGCGAACGGGAAATCAAGAATATCTCGGTTGCTTTTACCGAACTGGCCGACCAGATACTGCCGCAGCTGCGGCGCTCGAAATTTACCGTCAGCGTTGACGTGATCGGCAAATCAGACGAAGATCTACTGAAAATTGCTTCAAGCAAGCCTTCAGATCTGGGCCTCGAAGAGGTTCTTTATGCCGCCAGTCTGACCAAAGACGTGAAAGCTCAGAATGGCATCTACAAGGCTGCAACTGAGAAATTCCCCACCTGCTACCGGGCATGGAACGACTACGGCATGACCGCCGCTCAGATGGGCGACTTCAAAACTGCGCAGACTGCAATTGAAAAGGCCAATACGCTGAAAGCCAATGATGCAATTGTATTGAATAACCTTGGTGTAATTGCACTGGCCAACGGCGAGTTTGACAAGGCGGAAGGTCTCTTCCGCAGTGCCGCCGGGGCCGGAAGTCAGGTTGATCATAACATGGGTATGGTAAACATCAAGAAGGGCAACTACAGCCAGGCCGTTACCAATTTCGGCACCGCCTGCCTCAATAATGCCGCGCTTGCACAGACCCTCAACAAGGACTATGCGAAAGCCCTCAAAACCCTTGAATGTGTAACAGAACCCAGCCCGATGACCGACTACCTCAAAGCAGTCGTTTATGCCCGTCAGGGTCAGAGTGCAAATATGTTCAAATCACTCGAGGCTGCCATCGCCGCCAAGGCCGACCTGAAACAACTTGCAAAAACCGACCTGGAATTCGGGAAATATTTCGAAGACGCAAAATTTGTTGCATTAGTCAAGTAGAGACGGATATATCCGTCTAAAAAAAGCCGCCCTGATGGGCGGCTTTTTTTTTCGTGACGCGTGACGCGTGACCCGTTGGCCCGGAGCACTTGTCATCCCTGCGAAAGCCGGGATCTCCCGGTTTACTGCATTTTAAACTTTATCGGTATATTAAAAGCAACGTTAACGGGATTACCCCTTTGCAACCCGGGAGTCCAGTCGGGCGATGATCTGATAACCTTCAGCACTTCTGCGTCCAGCGACGGGTCAATTTTTCGTGCGATCTCGACATCTTCTACCTTCCCTTCCTTGGTAACCAGGAAAGAAACATAAACGGTACCGTGAATGCCATTTTCCATGGCTATGGACGGATATTTGACGCTTGCCTGTGCCCATTTGGCAAACTCTTTGATTCCGCCACCCTGGAAAACCGGCATTTCTTCCACGATCTGAAAGGCTTGCTTGCCCTTCTGGATCTGGCTGTCATTATAATTATTAATCATGGCTGCAGCTTCCTCCGGATTTTCTTCTTCCGGTTCTTTTAGCTTCTGTGTAGTATTCCCATGCAGAATGAATTTAATTGGCATTGCGAAAGCTACGTTAACCGGTTTGCCCTTTTGCATGCCCGGCGTCCAGGCCGGTGAGGTTTTCAAGGCGCGCATCACCTCCTGATCCAGAATCGGATCGACGCTGCGGATAATTTCAGGCTGGACAACCTGTCCCTTGGTGTCGACAATGAAAGTTATATAAACCGTTCCCTGGATCTTTTTTGTCTTTGCATCAGCGGGGTACTCAACGTTTTTTTGAATCCAGTTCCGGTAATCCTCTATGGTTCCGTTCTGGAACTTGGGCATGTCCTTGACAACTGTAAAAACATCTTCTCCATTGTATTTAAGATCGATGGGCATCAGGGCTTTTTCCACCATTTTCCCGTCGATTCTAATTTTGATCTCGTCAATATCAGCCTTTGAAAATCCCGCTTTAGTCAGTTCTTTTTCTACTGCCATCTTGGCGATCTCTTCCTTTGACTTCTTTGCCTGGTCCTGGGCAGTTGCCGACCACCCGCTGATCAGAATCATGAGGCTGATGACGGGGAGTGCAAGCAGGTAATTCCAGCCTGCGTTTCTTGTTTGTTTGTTTTTGAATAACATGGATAGTCTCCTTTTTAATAATGATTTCTTGTTGAATGAATGCATCAGCAGCAATCCGGGGACCAGGAACTGATGCCTGATAAGCGTGTGGGAATATTCGGCTTTGTCGGTGCCGGCAGTCTCTTCGTCGGCAATATATTCATGAACCAGCCGGATACGGGACGTGAGAAGGTATACGACAGGATTATAAAAGAACAGGATTCTGATGATCAGCATCAGGATGTTATCCAGGCTGTGCAATTGCCTGCAGTGGACCTCCTCATGTTTGAGGATTAACAGGGTTTCTGCTGAGTGTGGGTCAAAGGGTGCGGGGAAATAGATGGTCCGGAAGAAACTGAAAGCAGACCAGGGTTTGTTAAGCGGAACTATTTTTAATCCATTCTGATACAGAGCCTTGCCCCTGCGGGCCCAGATTCTCAGCCGGACCAGCTGTGCAATTGAAACCAGGGCCAGAAATCCGGCG
>MEOR01000143.1:0-10660 GCA_001769295.1 Bacteroidetes bacterium GWF2_49_14
GAACGATTTTTTCACCTTAGCCAGGATCAATGAAGTCAAAAATTCTGAGTCTATCCGAAAACTGTATGTTAATGAAAATGGAAACCTTCTGATATTTAAGGTGGAAATACTGGAAATGGATCAGAATCAAAGAGTGACTCTTGCAACCAATGTGCCAGGTTATGCCTATGATTATGCGCCCCTGTCCAACGGTGATTGGATTGCAAGCTACGATGCCGTACTAAATGTTTTCAAAAACAAAAAATTACAAAGAACCTGGGATGAGGACAACGTTGCGGATTTTTTTGAAGACAAGCGGATGCCTGAAGGAGCAATCTACCGAATCAGGAGCCTTTACTTCGACAAATCAAGGCGCCTGTGGCTGGGGCCACAGGGGGCAGGTTTATTCTCTTCGTTAAACAAAGAAGTTTACGCCTGGTCCGGAAAAGACTCATTATTAGGACGTCGGATCCACGATATTATTGAAGCGGGTCCGAATATCTGGGCCAGCGTTGCTGATTACGGAATTGCCGTGGTCAGGCCCGACTCCACTATAGCCTGGATCAACCAGAAAATGGGCCTCTCCAGCGATATTGTGGATGTCCTGTTCGAAGAAAATGATTCGGTCGTTTGGGCCGGCACCAATCTGGGGGTCAATAAAATAACGGTCCGACGCGATGACCTTGCACATCCGGAGATCGAATACTTCACCATGCGCGAGGGGTTGCCATCCAACAGGGTTTTTCAGATCCTGCGTCACCGGGGTAAAATCTGGATCGCTACAACGCAGGGGGCGGTCTGTTTGGACCCTGAATTTATCAAGCCAAGACTCAAGGGCCCGCCCCTGACTTTCGACACGGTTCAGGTTAACGGGGTTAATCGCCGGTTCAGGGATGACATGATTCTTCCTGCCAATCAGAATAATCTGTTTTTCAAATTCAGGGCTGTAAGTTTTTTAACCCCAAACACCATCCAGTACCGGTACCAGCTCGATGGTATCGATTCAAATGCCATTGTAACCGCCAATCCTGAAGCGCGTTACTCGGGGCTCCGGCATGGCCGCTATTTCCTCCATGTGAAAGCATCCTATTCCGATGATTTCAAGACCGTTGAGGAACGTACCTTCTCCTTTGTCATCCGTAAACACTGGTATGAAACTCAACTATTCTGGCTCTTGCTGGTTTTAACCCTTTCCGGTGCTATTTATTGGTTGTTTTTAATCATACTGAGCGACCTGAAAAATCGCGAAAAGCAGAAACAGCGGCTCCTTGAGGCCGAAAAAAGATCCCTGCTTTCACAGATGAACCCTCACTTCATTTTCAATTCCCTTAACTCGATCCAGCATTACATTATTCAGAACGACGACCTTCAGGCCAATAACTACCTGACAAACTTCTCCTCCCTGATCAGGAAAATCCTTGAGAATTCCAAGAAGAACCTGATCACACTCAGCGAAGAGATTTCAACCCTGACCTTATATCTTGAGATGGAGACGCTGCGATTTGAGGAGGGTTTTGAATACAAGATCAACCGTGACCTGAATATCGATTACAATGAGGTGATGATCCCTCCGATGATTATCCAGCCCTTCGTCGAGAATGCAATTTGGCATGGGCTTATTCCATTGAGATCCAAAGGGTTACTTACAATAACTTTTTCGAGGATCGATGGCTATTATCACTGTTTGATCCGCGACAACGGCATCGGCCGGGAAAATGCAGCCCGGCTCAAAAGTAAAAAGGAACCTCATAATTCAACCGGCATGACGAACATCAGCGAGCGCGTCTCCCTGATGAACCGGATTAACAAGAAAAAAATCAGGCTGACTGTTACTGATCTTAAAAACGAAGATCAAACCGCCGCCGGCACATTGATAGAGATCATCATCCCGCTCATCTGGGAATAATTTCAAAAATCATGGAGAGTAAAATCCGAACGGTACTGGTTGAAGATGAACGAAAAAGCATGCTTACCCTTGAGACCCTGCTTCAGCGCTATTGTCCAGAAGTGGAGATAGCGGGGATGGCCAGATGTGTTGAGGAGGGAATTTCCATTATCAGGGACATCAAGCCCGAACTCGTCTTTCTGGATATTGCCATGCCCGACGGGGATGCCTTTGATCTCCTAAACCGGCTGGGATCGATTAATTTCCAGATCATTTTTATAACGGCATATAATGATTATGCCCTCAAGGCTTTCGAATTCTCAGCCCTGCATTACCTTCTAAAACCCATCAACTATCTGGATCTTCAGGCGGCTGTACAACGGTACCTTCGGTTCAAGCCCGACAACAGCCTGCAGTCGAGACTCGACATCCTGAACCAAAGCCTCAGGAACCATTTCGACCGGATCAGCCTTCCTGGAAGCGACGGCCTGACCATTGTCGATATCCGCGAGATTATCCGTATCGAAGCGGCCAGCAACTATTCCCTTGTTTACCTGCTCAACGGAGAAACCATCATCGTTTCAAAAGCTGTAAGTCAATTTGAAGAGATTCTCACCGGCCTCAATTTTATGCGCATACACAATACCCACCTCATCAATCTCAACTATGTAAAAAAATACGCGAGAGGTCAGGGAGGTCTGGTCACCTTGTCGGATGGAACCCAGATTGCCGTTTCCAGGAGCCGGAAAAATGATTTTCTCGAGGCGCTGAAAGGACTCAGTCTTACCATCGGGATGCCAATTACATAGAAATCCGGTTCATTTATACATCCAACCCAGCAGGATACGCATTCCGGCCATTATTATCAATCATACTGGTTAGTTTCGTGGTAAGAATAACTGGTAATGATCAACCAAAATAATATTTATGATAAAAGGGAGGTTTCCTCCCTCTTCAACCTGTCAGTACTACTCAGCGGAGACCGCCCGGTCAGATGACCACCGCACTTTGCCAACTTCCAATTAGCCAGGCTTTACCTTCCCTTCTGCCTGGCTAATTTTTTTTTTACTTTTACGCTGCGTTTAATCCACCGGCTTATGTCTGATTTCACAATTTATAATACACTCTCCCGGGAGAAGGAAAAGTTCGTTCCCCTGCACCCGCCTTTTGCCGGGATTTATGTCTGCGGCCCAACGGTTTACGGCGATGCCCACCTCGGCCATGCCCGTCCGGCCATCACTTTTGATCTTCTCTTCCGCTACCTGAGGCATCTGGGTTATAAGGTCCGGTATGTCAGGAATATCACCGATGTCGGCCATCTTGAAAACGATGCCGATGCCGGCAACGACAAGATTGCCAAAAAAGCCCTTCTCGAACAAATCGAACCCATGGAGGTTGTCCAGCGCTACACCGACAACTACCATCGGAACATGGATCAGCTTAACGTGCTGATGCCCAGCATTGAACCGAGGGCATCCGGCCATATCCCCGAGCAGATTGAGATGGTTGCAACGATTCTTGAAGCCGGATATGCGTATATCAGTAACGGGTCGGTATATTTCGATGTTGAGAAATACCATCAGTCCAACCCGTACGGACAACTTTCCGGGCGTGTTCTCGAGGACCTGCTTGCCACAACCCGGGAGCTCGAAGGACAGCAGGAAAAACGCAATCCCTTTGATTTTGCGCTCTGGAAACAGGCCGAACCTGAACATATCATGCGATGGAAATCACCCTGGAGCGAAGGGTTTCCTGGCTGGCACCTGGAATGCTCCGCCATGAGCAGGAAATATCTCGGGGATGAGTTCGATATTCATGGCGGTGGCATGGACCTTTTGTTTCCGCACCATGAATGCGAGATCGCCCAGTCGAAGATTGCCACCGGCAAGGATTCGGTCCGCTACTGGATGCACAACAACCTGATCACCATCAACGGGCAGAAAATGGGCAAATCGCTCGGGAACTCAATTATCCTCGACGATATGTTTTCCGGGAACCACCCGCTTCTGGAGCAAGCCTATGATCCCATGACCATCCGGTTTTTCATCCTTCAGGCACATTACCGTTCCACCCTGGATTTCTCCAATGAAGCTCTCCAGGCTTCGGAAAAAGGGTTTGCCCGTCTAATGAAAGCCTTAAGCATCCTGGAAAAGCTCCCGCGTTCCCCGCAAACAACCATCGATATCGACGGCTGGGAAACCCGTTGCCATGACGCCCTGAACGATGACCTGAACACACCCGTAATGATTTCCCACCTGTTCGATATGGTCAGGCAGATTAACCTTATTAATGATGGGAAGGAACAGGTTACCGATACTGATATCGCCCGCCTCGGGCTCAAACTGAGTGCCTTTATTTTTGATATCCTCGGACTCCGCGATAATTCAATCGCAGACTCCGGCTCCACCGTGCTGCCCGATGTAATCAGACTGCTTCTGGATATTCGCCAGGAGGCCAAGAAAAACAAGGACTTTACCCTCTCCGACCGTATCCGGAACGAGCTGGGTAATATCGGGATAAAAGTTAAAGATGGGAAGGATGGGGCGGAGTGGGAGATGGGGTAGGTTGGTGGTTAGGGACGCGGTCCCCGCTTTCGCGGGGATGACAATAGCACCTGGCGAGTTTAATGCGTTGTCATCCCCGCGAAAGCGGGGACCGGGACCCAAACTACCGCCCTACCCATTGTCATCCCCGCGAAAGCGGGGACCGCCTCCCTTAAAGAGCACAAGCCACCAGACACCCAAATCGTAAATCGTAAATCGTAAATAATGTTCTCCATCCGTCATCCGTCGTCCGTCATCTGTCGTCCGTCATCCGTCATCTGTCTTCTGTCATCGGTCTTGCTGCTTCTCGCGTCCTGCAAGCCCAGGACTTCCCCACAAGCCGATCAACCCCTGGCGACCGAATCTCCTGCCTTTTCCGCAGATTCAGCGTATGCTTTCGTTGCAAAACAGGTGTCATTCGGCCCCCGGGTGCCTGGCAGCCAGGCCCATGGGAGCTGCATGGAATGGATGGTCGCTACCTTACGGAACTTTGGAGCCGAAGTTATGGTTCAGAAAGGACTGGCTAAAATCTATGACGGGACCGTTCTTCCGGTTCAAAATATCATTGCCCGATTCCAGCCTGAAAAAGTGAACCGAATCCTGCTGATGGCGCACTGGGACAGCCGGCCTTTTGCCGATCAGGATTCTGACCCGGTAAAGAAGGACTTCCCGATTGCCGGCGCCAATGACGGAGCCAGCGGGGTTGGCGTGCTCATGGAGATTGCCCGGCAACTGGGTCAGAAACCCGCCACCCTCGGGATCGATATTATCCTGTATGATCTTGAGGACTACGGGGTTCCCGCACATAAGGATATTGAATGGAAGGCCGACAGCTGGTGCCTGGGTTCCCAGTATTGGGCGCACAATCCGCATATACCCGGGTACTTCGCCCGGTACGGCATACTGCTCGATATGGTTGGTGCTCCCGACGCACGCTTTACCCAGGAGGAAGTGAGCCGTTATTATGCCAAATCCGTGGTTGACAAAGTCTGGAACACCGCTTACCAGCTGGGTTTCGGACGATATTTCCCGTTTGATCAAACCCCGCAGCTCATCGACGACCATCGGTACGTTAATGAAATTATCGGGATCCCCAGCATCGATATCATCCACCAGGATCCCACAACAGAAAGCTCCTTCCCAACCACGTGGCACACCCAGGAGGATAATATGCAGCATATCAGCCGGGAGACCCTGGGGGCGGTGGGGAAAGTTGTGCTGGCGGTGGTGTACGTGGAAAAATAGGGCATTTTAATGTATTTTTGCCCGTTCAATCAAAGGAATCATTATGGTACATCTTTCTCACACAAAGGTTAAGGCACTCCTGGCGATGAAGCCGGAAAGCCAGGAAGTTACAGTTAAAGGCTGGGTCCGCACCAAGCGCGGAAACAAGAACGTGGCATTCATTGCGCTCAATGACGGCTCCGTAATTCACAACATCCAGGTGGTAGCCAATCCGGAGCTGTTCAGCGAGGATCTGATGAAAAACATTACCACCGGGGCCTGCCTCCGAATCACCGGCAGCCTGGTTGAAAGTATCGGCAGCGGTCAGCCTGTTGAGATCCAGGCCCGGGAGATCGAGTTGTTCGGTGCAGCCGATCCCAATACTTTCCCCTTGCAGAAAAAGGGACACAGCATGGAGTTCCTTCGCGATATCGCCCACCTGCGCCCACGTACCAACACTTTCGGTGCTGTGCTGCGTGTGAGGCATGCCATGGCTTTTGCCGTGCATAAATATTTCAATGACCATGGATTCTTTTACCTGCATACGCCGGTCATCACCGGGTCTGATGCAGAGGGTGCAGGGGAAATGTTCCATGTCACCACCTTCGACCTGAAAAACCCGCCCCGCACACCGGAAGGCGAAATTGATTACAGCCTTGATTTCTTTGCCCGCCAGACGAATCTTACCGTATCCGGTCAGCTGGAAGGCGAACTGGGAGCCATGGCACTGGGTGAGATCTATACCTTCGGCCCCACTTTCAGGGCTGAAAACTCAAACACCCCCCGGCACCTGGCCGAGTTCTGGATGATAGAACCGGAAATGGCCTTCTATGAAATCAGGGACAACATGGACCTTGCCGAGGATTTCGTGAAATATCTGGTTAAATACGCATTGGATAACTGCGCCGATGATCTGGCCTTCTTTAATCAGATGTATGACAATGAACTGGTTGAGCGGTTGAAATTCGTGGTGGAAAACGATTTTATCAGGATGAGCTATACGGATGCCGTTGAAATCCTGATGAAATCGGAGCAGAAATGGGAGTTCCCCGTTTCCTGGGGCAGCGACCTTCAAGCCGAGCATGAACGCTATCTCGTGGAAAAGCATTTTAAAAAACCCGTAATCCTTACTGATTATCCGAAGAAAATAAAAGCTTTCTACATGTACCAGAACGAGGATGACCTCACCGTGCGCGGAATGGATGTGCTCTTTCCGAAAATCGGGGAGATTATCGGCGGATCACAGCGCGAACACCGGTTGGAGAAACTTGAGCAACGCATCCGTGAAATGGGCATCCCGGAAAAGGATCTTTGGTGGTACCTCGATACCCGCCGCTTCGGCACCGCTCCACATGCCGGGTTCGGTCTTGGTTTTGAGCGACTTATCCTGTTTGTGACAGGCATGGGAAACATCCGCGACGTGATTCCTTTTCCACGGACACCTCGTAACGCTGAATTCTAAAAATTGCGTAAATTTCAGTCCGGATACTAAACCGGAATTATGCTCAAGCAACGCCTCCAGCAAAAGCTTCTTCAGAAGCTCTCGCCCCAGCAGATACAGTTGATTAAACTGCTGGAGGTGCCAACGATACAACTCGAGCAGCGGATCAAAAAGGAACTGGAAGAAAACCCGGTTCTCGAAGAGGGTCGTGAGCAGGATCCCGATATGGTGGATTCTCTCCTCACGGATGACGATACGCCGAATCAGCAAAAAGATGAAGTTTCCATTGAGGAGTTTAAGGACGACTACGACATTCCAGCCTACCGCCTGAATCCCCGTAATTACAGCCGCGAAGACGAAAAAACGGTTGAAATACCTTTCTCCGCTGCGATATCATTCCGCGAAACCCTCTCCGATCAGCTGGGGATGCGCATCATGGATGAGCACAAGCAGGCCCTCGCGCACTATGTACTCGGTAATATCGACGATGATGGCTACCTCCGGCGCGACCTGAACGCCATTGTGGACGACCTGGCTTTTTCGCTGAATATAGAGACTACAACGGAGGAACTGGAAGAGATCCTTCACCTGATCCAGGGATTCGACCCACCCGGAATCGGAGCCCGCGATCTCCAGGAGTGCCTGGTACTGCAGCTCGACCGCCATATCGGAGAAGGCCGGAATAACCCGGCAACACAAAATGCCCGGATGATCCTCCATGAATTCTTCGATGAATTCACCCGCAAGCATTATGATAAGATCCAGACGAGGACCAGCCTTTCCGATGCCGACCTGAAAGCCGCCATCGGAGAGATCATCCGGCTCAATCCCAAACCAGGGGGAGCTGCCGGTGACGGAACGCTTCAATCCCATCAGCAAATCGTCCCGGATTTTGTACTCGAAGAAAATGACAGCATCCTGGAATTGAGTCTCAACTCAAAAAACGCACCCGATCTTCGGATTAACTCATTGTACGCCAATATGTTAAAATCGTATAATGAAGAAAGGAAAATCGCTGCTCAGAATAAAAATCAGAAAGAGGCTGCATTGTATGTGCGCCAAAAAGTGGAATCAGCCAAATGGTTCATGGAGGCTATCAGGCAGCGCCAGCACACCCTTATCCTCACCATGAATGCCATCATGGAGTTTCAGAAACCCTACTTTCTGAGCGGGGGCGACGAAACCTTTCTGAGGCCCATGATCCTCAAAGATATCAGTGAACGTACAGGCCTCGACATATCCACGATTTCGCGTGTTGCAAATTCAAAATACATCCAGACCGACTGGGGCATTTTCGCGCTTAAGTTTTTCTTCTCCGAAGGCATGCAGACCGATACCGGCGAGGAGGTTTCAACGCGTGAAATCAAAAAGATTCTTGAGGAGGTACTGGAGAATGAGGATAAGCGCAGACCGGTAACCGACGACCGGCTGGCGGAGATTCTGAAGGAAAAGGGTTATGTAATCGCCCGCCGCACTGTTGCCAAGTACCGCGAACAACTTAACATCCCGGTAGCCCGCCTCAGAAAGGAACTCTAATGCGGCCTGCAAAAATTCTCTCTTTCCTTTTTCATCCCGTTTTCATGCCCCTGGCAGCGACTTTTATCCTCCTTTCATACGGGGGATGGCTCACCATGATGCCTGCCCGGTCCAAAGTATATATTTATATGGTCATCGGGATCACCACCCTGGCCCTTCCGCTTGCCATCATGCCACTGCTGCGGTTCCGCAAGATGATCACCGGCTATTATATGAGGGATTCCGCCGAACGCCGCGTACCCCTGCTCATCATCGCCTTCCTGTATCTCACCGGAGCTTTCATTCTGCAGAGAGCCCGTGCCCCGATGGTCTTTGCGGTCTTTCTCAACGGATCCTCCATGGTCATCCTGGCTTGTGCACTGGTAAGCTGGCGCTGGAAGATCAGTAACCACATGGCCGGCATTGGCGGGGTTATCGGTTTGATCCTGGCCGTTGCCATTCAATGGATGCTGAACATGGAATTCGTGCTGGTTATCCTGTTTTTGGTCGCCGGACTGGTTGGGTATGCCCGGCTGAAACTTGATGAACATTCGCCGGCCCAGGTTTATGCCGGCTTTTTATTGGGTTTTCTTGTCAATTTCTTTCTGATCCGGATGATCTAACCTTCCGATGTGGTGCTGAATTTATACCCAACACCCTTGATCGTTTGAATATATTTTTCCCCGATTTTCTCCCTCAGCTTGCGGATATGCACATCGATGGTGCGCTCACCGACAATGACATCGTCACCCCAAACCTTCCTGAATATCTCCTCACGGGTCATCACCCGACCGGGCTTTGAAGCGAGAAGACTAAGCAGTTCAAACTCCTTCCGGGGAAGCTGAAGTTCCACACCGGCAGCTGTAACCAGGTACTTTACCCGGTCGATCTCCATGTCGCCAATTCTCATAACCGTATCCGCTTCCTCCGGCTGAATTCCGGGCCGCACTCTTTTTAAAAGGGCTTTTATACGGCTCACGAGTACTTTTGGTTTCACCGGCTTGGTGATATAGTCATCGCCTCCGGCCGAAAATCCGGCGATCTGGGAATAATCTTCTCCCCTGGCGGTTAAAAAGGCGATCATCACCCCCTTAAGTTCCGGTAATCTCCGGATCTGCTCACAGGTCTCGATACCGTCAGATCCAGGCATCATCACATCAAGCAGGATCAGATCGGGTTTAAAGGTTTTTGCCATTCTGATGGCCTCAGCCCCGTTGCGCGCCTTCTCAACCTTATAGCCTTCAACAATCAGGTTATATCCTAAAAATTCGAGAATGTCCGGTTCATCATCAACAAGCAGGATGCGGGATCCGGTGTCGTTCATCGGGGTTGATTTTTTTGCAAAGGTACGTTGTTAGCCCGATCTAATATTATGAAAATATTAATTTTCCCGGAAGGGCTCTGAGGCCCTTCCGTACGGGATGGCTTTAATGCCATCCCAGCCATATTAAAATCCCATATTCATCACAAACCGGTCGTTGAATTCCGGATGGTCCGATAATTCCACATACTTCATCCGGCTGGTGAGACTGCGGGTATTGTCGCGGAATTCACCTGATTGGAGCCATAGTCGCGCACCGAGTCCCGCCGTATTTCCCGCCCGTATTAGCTTTTTCTCCAGCCCGGCCGGGATCAGTCCGATCCTTGCGGCCGACCAGTCGTGCAGTGCATACCCGAACCCGCCCGCAAGAAATACTTGCTCCACTTCCTCGACCCCGATGCCCGCCTCAATCAGTAGCACCTCGATGCCTGCCGCGATTGCGCCCTTGGCGAGCTGGAGCTCTCGAATATCCGCAGGTAAAATAGCCGATAGAACCGTCGACTGACGGACGACCGATGACGGATGACGGAGGTTCCATCGGTCATCCGTCATCCGTCGTCCGTCTTCCATATATCCCGAGCTATCCACCACCCCGCTTTCCAACAGCAGCGCCACGGCGTCGACCAGTCCGGAGCCGCAGAGGCCTGCAGGTGGCTTGTTGCCTATCGTTTCCACTGTACCGTCGGGATTCAGGGCACAGACGGCCCCTTCGACGCCGGGCATGCCGCAGGAAATCCGGGCTCCTTCGAAAG
>MEOR01000143.1:10755-11610 GCA_001769295.1 Bacteroidetes bacterium GWF2_49_14
GCTGAACTGTTGAGCGAGACGGCCGAAAAGCCGGATACAATATCGGCCCCGATATAGGAAGAGAGTGACGGGATGAGCTCGACCGTTGCCTGGGGGAATTCATTTATTAAGCCTGATACGCTTTGCTCTTCAAGGAAAACAGGGGTAAAAGGATAGATCGCCAGGCTCTCGGGATTGACCCCCCGGGCAAGGTGCTGCATGGTTGTGTTACCAGCCAGTGCAATGCGTCCGATCCGTTGGGAGCTCACGCTGGCTCCATTACAAAGTTCAAGTCCGGCTCCGGCAATGGCACTGAGCAACTCCTGCTGGAGCCTTGCGGTGCCGGCGGAATCCCCGATGCAATAATGGATGCGGCTGATCACATCGGCTCCGTATGCCTGCTGCGGGTTCGGGAAACTCCTGACAGCCAGGTTCCGGTGCAATTCCAGATCCTCCAGAAACACCACCACCGTTGTGGTTCCTACATCAACCGCCAGTCCGAGGCCGGCATCATTCCCTGGGGCTAACTTGTCAAACCGCGGCTCCGGATCGGGCCAGAAACTTTCCGACAGAATTCGCATCGGCGAAATATCGGGAACCAGAACGGAAACCTCAACTTCCGGGAAAAACCCACAGGCTCGCACCCTTCCAAACCTCTCCACTTCCACCATGCACTTTCCGCAAATTCCCTTTCCGCCGCATGGTGAAGGAATGTAAGAGTTTTGCAGACGAAGTGCATCAAGCAGGCTCTGGCCGGGCGCTGCTGTGAGGGTGATTTTTGTTGGCATGGCGTAAAGATAGAGAAAGACTGTAAGACTGTATGACTTTAAGACTGAGAGACCAAGAGACCCTTTTCTCCATTTCCCTTGCCAAACC
>MEOR01000144.1 GCA_001769295.1 Bacteroidetes bacterium GWF2_49_14
AGTCCCCACCGCCAAATGTCTCAAAAAAGGAAGCCAGTCAAAAAAGCGCTCAATCGGGAACCAAGAAGAAATAGTGAAAACCCCGCAAACCAAACCCTTACCATGCCCACCATTAGCAAACGGGGAGTGGCAATGCCACCCTCACCGATCCGGAAACTTGTTCCTTACGCGGAAGAAGCAAAAAAGAAAGGCAGAACGATTTACCACCTGAATATCGGTCAGCCCGATATTAAAACCCCCGAAACAGCTATGGAGGCGATCCGCGCTATTTCAAAACCGGTATTGGAATACTCACATTCGGCTGGCTACGAATCCTATCGGAAAAAGCTGGCCACATTTTACCAGGGCATCGGGATCAACATAGATTTTACGCAGGTGATCGTAACAACAGGCGGATCGGAGGCAATACTGTTCACCATCATGGGCACCATGGATCCGGGCGATGAGATCATCGTTCCCGAGCCCTTTTATGCCAATTACAATGGATTCGCCGTGGCCGCCGGAGTAAAGGTCATTCCGGTAACCTCTTACATAGAAAACGGGTTCGCCCTGCCGGCTATTGAGGCTTTCGAGAAGCTCATCACCCCGCGCACCCGGGCCATCATGATCTGCAATCCAAACAATCCAACCGGATACCTCTATTCAAAGGAGGAACTCGAAAAGCTGCGGGCAATCGTCCTGAAACACAATCTGTTTCTTTTTGCCGATGAGGTGTACCGGGAATTCTGCTACGACGGGGAAAAGCACTATAGCATCCTGAACCTGGAAGGACTCGACCAGTACGCGGTCATGTTTGATTCGGTTTCAAAACGTTACAGTGCATGTGGCATCCGCGTTGGAGCCGTCATAACCCGAAATTGCGAACTCCTGTCAACTGTGCTGAAATTTGCCCAGGCCCGGCTGAGCCCCCCCGGTCTTGGCCAGATCGCTGCTGAAGCTGCACTTGACACCCCGACATCCTATTTTGATGAAGTCGTCGATGAATATATCGCCCGAAGGAATTTCCTGGTCGATGGACTAAACGCCATTCCCGGAGTATTCTGCCCCAAACCCAAGGGCGCCTTCTACGCCACGGTAAAACTGCCTGTTGAAAATGCCGACGATTTCTCCAAATGGCTGCTGACCGATTTTGAGTATAAAAACCAAACGGTTATGCTGGCGCCTGCAGCCGGTTTCTATGCTACCCCGGGATTAGGCCGAAATGAGGTCAGGATTGCCTATGTTCTCAAACTGGACGACCTCCGGAATGCCATAGAATGCCTCAGGACTGCGTTGGAAGAGTACAATTCTAAATAGGCTCTCCGTCGGGATATAACAGGTACTTCTTCCGGATCAGCCGATATTGGATCAGGTCCTTCTCCCACGATTTCCGGATCTCACCGACCGGTTTTCCTTCGGTGATCTGTCTGCGCAGCTGTTCGGTCCCGGCCAGCGTATTGAAATAATTGTTAAAGAATGCTTCCTTTTTACCGAAACCACGATAGGCCTCAATAACCCAATCAAGCACCAGGCTTCGTGACTCAGCAAATTGTGATATCCCGGTTTTCCTGAGATCCCTCCCGTGGCAGACCTTTCCCTCATGCGCCGGGCGGAGACTGACTCCGGGAATGGAGACGGGTGTGAAACTGAAACTGCCAACGCCTTCAGGATGCCCATAAACCTGAAACGGAAAACGTGTTCCCCGTCCAACGCTGAAAACAGTTCCCTCAAAAAAACAGAGCCCCGGATATAAATAGACAGATATCTGATCAGGAAGGTTTGGCGAAGGCTGAACCGGAAGGATATATTCGGTCTGATGATCCCATCCCAGACACGGGATCACCTTCAACTCACATTTCCTTCCGCCGCCGAGCCAGCCTTCTTCGTTAACCATAAGTGCATATTCGCCGATGGTAAGGCCGTGCACGACTGGCACGAGATCCATTCCGACAAAGGACCGGAAGGCAGTGTCCAGGACCGGCCCGTCGACATAAAAACCATTGGGGTTGGGCCGGTCAAGAACCAGCAAAGGAATCGAATGCTCCGCACAAGCCTCCATTACATAATGAAGCGTGGAAATGTAGGTATAGAACCTGACCCCGACATCCTGAATATCAAAAACGACCCAATCGAGGCCCTTCATATCTTCCGGAGTCGGCTTGCGGTGGTTTCCATAGAGCGACACTACGCTCAGTCCCGTTTTAACATCCTTCCCCCCCTGAATTTCCTCACCAGCCTCCGCTTCTCCGCGAAACCCATGCTCAGGCGCAAAAACCCTTCCTATCCGTATCCCCATGCCCAGAAGTGAATCAACCAGGTGCCTGTGGCCGATCCGACTGGTCGGATTGGCAACCACACCCACGCTGACACCCCTCAGGATTGAGGTATATTCCCCCGTCCGCTCTGCCCCGCAGGTTACGGCACCTGTTTTTAAACCGGGCATAACCTGTGCGGTTCCGGAGATCACCAGACACCACAGTATCGCCCCACACAGCACGACTTTATGATTCATAATTGATACATTTGCTTCAAATCAGGATTCGCCCGTGAATTTCGAGTTTTTTATCGTAAAAAAAAGCATCGGCAAACGCTCCGGCAAAACATCGGGCAAAAACTCTCTCGTGGGCATCTCAGTTGCGGCAATTGCCCTCAGCCTGGCGGTCATGATCCTGTCAGTCTCCATTCTCACCGGATTTAAACAGGAAATCAAAGACAAGCTTACCGGCTTTGGAGGCCACATCCAGGTCAGCCGGCTCGATGCGAACAACTCCTGGGAATCAGAGCCCATAAGCTCCGATCAACCATTCCTTGAGGAAATCAAAATAATCCCCGGGGTTTCCGGCCTCTATCCATTCATAACCAAACCGGCCATCGTACAATCCGGGAATGAACTTCAGGGCATAATTCTAAAAGGTGTCGATTCCTCCTTTTCCTGGGATTTTTTTGAAGGGAATCTGGTTTCCGGAACAATACCCACCTTGTCTGATTCCGTTCCGGCCAGCGTATTGATCTCCGAATCCCTGGCAAAACTCCTCCAATTATCTCCAGGCAGGAAATTAACCACTTACTTCATTCAGGATCCCCCGAGAATGCCCAGACCTTTTGTGATTTCAGGCATTTTTAACACCGGACTTGATGAATACGATAAGCTTTTCGTGTATTGTCCGATGAATTCCGTAAGGGAAGCCTGCGGCTGGTCTGAAGACCAGGTTTCCGGCTTCGCCATTAATCTGCGTAAGACCAGAAACATCGACGAGGTTGCCGATGAGGTTCGAAATATGAGCGCTTCAGCCTTGATGGAATCGGGCGAACTCCTACAGGTCAGGACTGTCCGTGAACTTGCACCCGGCTTCTTTGATTTTCTAAGCCTGACAGATACCAATGTATGGGTAATCCTTACCCTGATGATCCTTATCGCCGGGTTTAACATGATCTCCGGACTCCTGATCATTATCCTCGACCGTACCCGGATGATCGGAATCCTGAAAGCTCTCGGCTCCTCCAACCGCTCGGTAACCCGTATTTTCCTCTACCAGGGCCTGATCATCATCGGTAAAGGATTGGTTTTGGGCAACCTGATCGGTCTCTCTCTGGCCGTACTGCAAGACTATTTTCACCTGATTCCCCTTGACCCGAAGGACTATTTTGTAGATTCTGTTCCGATCCTTGTCAGTCTTACTTCCCTGATCCTCCTCAATATCGGAACGTTAGCCCTCACCCTCCTGATGATGCTGATTCCTGCAGGGATTCTTACCCGCATCAGCCCCGACAAAACGATTAAATTTGACTAATTTTCGTCATCTCATTCAATTTTATGAAGACTCCGTTCAATCCCCTCAAAAACTATGAGGAAACCCTGAAAGCCATCGGATATGTTCCCCTCCATTCAGCAACCCCTGATGATTGGAAGCGGATCGGATTCATGTCGGGTCTCGAAGTTCACCAACAGTTGAATACCCGCGAAAAGCTGTTTTGCCGGTGCCCTGCAGGTATCTATCACGGCAACGAAGATTTTGACGGGGAGCTGATCCGCCACATGCGGCCAACCCTCAGTGAAATGGGTGAGTATGACGGTACGGCGCTTATGGAATTCAAAACCCGGAAGGAGATCATTTACCGGATTAACAATGAAAATGCATGCACTTACGACATTGACGATACCCCTCCGTTTAAAATAAACCGTGAAGCCCTCGAGTATGCCCTCGAAATCAGTCTCCTGTCAAACCTGAATATTGTCGGGGAGGTCCATATCACCCGAAAACAGTATCTCGACGGCAGCATCCCGACCGGATTCCAGCGTACTGCCATTCTGGGGGTCGAAGGAGAGATCCGGATCTCAAACAAAACGGTCAGGCTGATTCAATTGAGCATTGAGGAAGATTCCTGCCGCGAAATCTCGGATGTCGGCCATACCCGAATGTACAAAACTGACCGGCTTGGCATGCCGCTGATCGAAACCGTCACCTATCCCGATTGCGAAACTCCTTTCGAACTGCGTGAAGCTGCCGAATATATAAGGTACCTGAACCGCTCCACCGGCAAGGTAAGGACCGGAATCGGAGCCGGACGCGAAGATGTGAATGTGAGCTGCCGTGGCGGCGACCGCGTGGAAATAAAAGGGGTTTCGCACAACAAATGGATTCCCGTTCTCAGTCATAATGAAGCATTCCGGCAATTCGCCCTTCTTCGCATCAGGGAGTTGCTGAACAACAGGGTTCCGAACAGAACCGACTGGCGCATCAAATCGATCCCCTTGACCTTCAAGAAACTCAATTCCGATTTTGCTCCTCTCGCGGATGCAAGGAAAAACGGCTTTCGGCTGATAGCCGTCAACCTTCCGGGATTCCACGGGATCCTGTCGCACTTTACCCAGCCCGGAAAGTGTTTCGCCGATGAACTGGCCGACCGGCTTAAGGTAATTGCCTGCATTGAAAAACCAAACCTGGTACATTCTGAATGGCTGGGTTCTCCGGAATGCACCGTCGACTTCGGGAAGGTTAGAGAGTGGCTGGCCGCATCAAACGAAGATGCACAGATTATCTTTTGGGGACCGGAAGCAGACATCAAAACCGGACTCGAAACCCTTGAGGAAAGATGCCGGCTGGCATTTACGGAAGTCCCCCGAGAAACCAGAAAATCACTTCCTGACGGAACGACCCTTTTCGAAAGGGTTCTTCCCGGGGCCGACCGCATGTACCCGGATACCGATTCCGCGCCGATTCCCCTGCCCGAGGAGTACATCCAGAAGCTGATGAAAAACATGCCGATACCGGTATGGACAAGGATAAGCCAAATGACCGATTGGGGCATACCCGCGGACACCCATCGCTATCTGCTAAAGAAAAACATGGTGCCGCTGATCGAGCGGATCCATCAAGACCTCGGACAATCCCCTAAAATGGTTGGGATTTTTCTGGGACAATCCTTGAAGCATCTTGAGGGCCAGTCAAAACCCCACGCCGATTTCACTCAGCAAAAAATCTACGACCTGTTCGCCTATATCCATAAAAACAAGCTCGACCCTGAAATAGCCAAACCTATGGTGGCGGTCCTGATGGAATACCCGAAAATGGATTTCTCCAGCATTCTCACAAGCCTCAAATTCAAGAAAAGATCCCGCGAGGATCTTCTGGCGCCGGTCAGCTTCCTGGTTGGAAAATTCAGGGAAATAAGAAAATCAAAGAATCCTGACATAACTATCCATTGGCTGATGGGCCAGATCCGGTCGCAGGCTATCGGAAATATCCCGCTTGATGAATATAGTCGTCTGATCTCGAACCAAATCACAAAAGAATATGAATGAAGATTTTTTCCAGGGATATAAAGGAGACGCACTGGAAATCCTTAAGAAATTTAATGTCAGGGTTTGGGGAATCGCGGAATTTGAAACATCCCGCGGGTATTTTAAAGGCACGGTACTGCCCCGCTCCGAAAATGACGACGACAAACACATCGTCGTAAAAATTGCTACGGGGTACAACATTGGCATAGCTACTCAAACGATAACCTCCATGCGCGAGGTAGCCTATTTTAAGGCCAACTATAAAATTCCCGAGAAGGAATTTCCTTTTACGCCAAATCTTCCCAAGGTGAAGCTCATCGGAACCGGAGGAACCATCGCCAGCCGCCTCGACTACCGGACCGGTGCCGTAATACCGGCATTTTCACCCGGTGAGCTGTATGGCGCTGTACCCGAGCTGGCTGAGATTTGTAATCTGAATACGGAAAAAGTTTTTGCGGTTTTCAGCGAAAACATGGGGCCTGATCAGTATAAGGCACTGGCTGTTGCCATCAAGAAGGAGATCGAAAGCGGCGTCGACGGGATTGTGATCGGTCACGGTACAGACACCCTGCATCACACGGCAGCCGCACTTTCCTATATGGTCCAGAATTCTCCGGTTCCGATTGTTCTGGTTGGATCCCAGCGCTCTTCCGACCGTCCGTCTTCGGATGCCGCCCTAAATCTGATGCATGCCTGTACCGCAGCCGGACACGGTGACATCGCCGAGGTAATGGTTTGCATGTTCGGTCCTACCTCCGATGAATATGGATTCCTTCACCGCGGAACGCGTGTGCGTAAGATGCACTCCTCCTACCGTTCAACCTTCAGAACCATTGGCGACACTCCGCTGGCAACCGTCAGAAGGGGTGAAGTAAAGCCGATAAAGAAAATATACAACCATCGCCGGAAAGACCGGAATGTCGATATCTACCCCTTCTTCGAGGATCGCGTTTCAATGATCTATTTTTATCCGCATATGCATCCCGATACCATCGACAGCCTTGTCGACCTTGGTTACAAAGGGATTATTATCATCGGAACCGGACTCGGGCATGTAAACAAGGAATTATATCCGGCTATCGAGCGCGCCGCTGCCAGGGGTGTCGCCATTTATATGACCGTTCAGACCCTCTGGGGATATGTTCACATGTATGTATATGATACCGGCCGTGATTTAATGGCAATGGGAGTAATCCCGCTGGAGAACATGCTGCCGGAGGCGGCCTACATCAAACTCGGCTGGGCCTTGGGCCAGACCCGGGACCTGCAAAAGGTGAAGGAGATAATGCTGAAACCCGTCAACGATGAGATCACCCGCAGGGAGCCTTACAACGGATATCTGGTTTACCAGGGTGGTGTCCCGGAAGTTGAAGCATTTATCCGGAAGTTCCGGAAGTGAGGATAACCTCCAGCTCACTGATTATCATCGCAGTTGCGCCCCAAACATAGTGCCCTCCGGCATCATAATAGGGAGCTGTTATGTCATCACCCGGCCTTCTGATAGTCATGATTTTCCGGTTTACCGGATCAAACAGTTCCGGTAAGCCAACAACCACAATGGACTCAACCTCATGAAGATCAGGCTTGAATGCCGGTTGAGTAGAGAGATATCCAACCACAGGCTGAATCAGGTAATTGCTGTGGGGAACAAACAAAGTGGTTAAAAGTCCGATCGTTTCAACCCCCGATGTAACTAGTCCTATTTCTTCTGATGTTTCCCGCAGTGCCGTGTAGACAATATCAGGATCTTGCTCTTCCTTTTTACCTCCCGGAAGGCTGATCTGCCCCCCGTGAGGTCCCCACTGGGATCTCTCGATAAAAACGGTTGACAATCCCTTTATGCCGGGGAATAGGAGGATCATCACTCCGCTTGCACGAGGTTCGGAACCATCATATGTGGTTTTTCCGGCCGGACGCAGGGAAGGCGCCATGAGTTCCTGTGCGGAGCGGCCAGGGAGCGGCCTGAGCAGGGCTGTTCTCAGGTCTTCGATTCGAATGTCAGTCATAAAAATGCCAGTAAACCCCGTACTTCAGATGAGGGCGCATGTACGGGTAGTGGGCAGCCGAAAATGAGTTTTCTGCCAGAATGCCTGAAAAAGTATGACACCATTCCACAAAAAGCCGTGTCCTTTTCACTTTGATCTGTGCAAAAAAATCGAGCCAGGGGTAATTCCCCATACTCACACTGTTTTGCAGGTAGAAATTGCCGGTTGCCGGCATGTAGGAGTATCCGGTGAAAGGGGTATTGTATCTGAAATCCAGACCATATTCAAGTTCCAGCATCCCGCCCGTGGTTTTGAAATGAATGTCGTGGTGCATATAGGCTGTGGTAAATGCGCTGGCAAGCGGGAGCCGGATATAGTCTGATGTGGTATACTGGGCCATCAGGCTGATGTCCGACCGGAAGGGGCCTGCTTTCAGGTGTTTGGAAACTTCCAGCACACCTGTAAGCATAGATCCCGGAGCCTGTGCGGGCATTGCCATATCATTAAAGTAAATCCTGTTTTTATCTAAAACCAGCATCAGGCTGATACCTAACCCAGCTTTGGCCAAAGAGAGGTCAATATCCACTCCTGTTTCATGCTGCCTCAAAAAAAGATTGTTCCAGGTATAAACAGCTGAGTTGTAATTTATAATGAGGGGATCGGGGCTGCTGCCCTGGCTATAAAGTTTTAAAGCGAGCTGGTTTCCGGATAACTCCTGCCCGAAACTCCGGGCCCAGGTTGCGCCAAACACATAATCACCGGCTGAAAAACCCGCAAGAATCCAGTTCCCGTGTATGTTGAATAAAGATTTTCTGAATTGGAAATCCATCTCTCCGCCAACTCCCAGGCGGAATCCCGAGAAAACGGTATCCTGATATTTGTAACGAAAGATATCAGGATTCAATCCGGCCTTAACAGCAATGGCATTACCCATTATCCTGATGGTATCCGGCACAAATCTCAGTTCATTTGAAAACGTTGTAAACTGCAGGGAATCGGCAAAATCTTCCAGTACTCCGGATACCATGGGATAAAAACCGGCAGGAGGCGATTCATCAGCATACTTTCTCGTAAAATTACGGATGGCGAACTGGTGCTCCCAGTGAAGGCCTTTTGATGCCGGCTTTGCAGATTGGGTTGAATCGGGCGGAAGGAGAGTATCTCTGACTGCAGTATCTTTTTTCATGCGTATGAAGCCCGTCTGCAATCCCTGAATGGAGAGCAAGCCAGTGTTGGATGTTGCCGAGGACAACTTAACTGGAAGGGTGCTTGTAAATGCAGATCCGACTAAGGAATTATCGTCGCGCAAGCCGCCATTCTCGCCCGAATTGAATTTTTGCCGGGATACCCCCGCGACTAACGAGTAATTCTCTCTTTTCAGGATATAATTCGCCTGGATTACCGAAGTATTACTCTTTTGTGCGGAATAGTGGCCATCGGAATTAATGTAGGTTCCAAATACGGTGAGGTTTCCTTCTTTTTTCAGATCCCTTGCATACAGACCGCGAATGGTTTGTCCGTGCTTATCCTGTGTACCGCCGCTGTTGTAATTTACCAGGGTGAACGGACTTTTGGCCCGATAGAAAGTAAGGCGGTCGGTTTGGTCAGAATAACTTTCATATCCCTGCATGGCATTAGGCATAAGCGCATCGCGAATGAGAGAGAACCGGTTACGGACAGCGGGCATCCCCGAGTTTCCGAGTTCGGTCCAGGAATAGAAACCGGAATAGAGCGGATTATGGTTCTGTGAGCCGGGAAGCGTGGTATCTACAGCGAGATTCTGAATACGGACTGATGTCAGGGAGATATGTTCCTTAGTGACTACGCGGTCGGGGGTTTGGCCCGGTGAAGTCAGAAAAGAGAGTATCGCCAGAAGTAATGCGGCCAGGATTCTCATCGATGGTAAATATACAAAAAGCCCCGACTCTAATGAATCGGGGCTTTTTTAAAAAGTCGGCGGCGACCTACTCTCCCACAAATAATGCAGTACCATCGGCGCTGGTGAGCTTAACTTCTCTGTTCGGAATGGGAAGAGGTGGAACCCCACCGCTATAGCCACCTAAAGCTCGTACCCTGCTGAAAGGGATAATAAGAATGACATGAGGGAAGAAAGTTTATAAATTTAATATCGAGTTCTACAGTTTACCATAAAGTTACGGGTAATTAGTACTGCTCAGCTTTGACGTTACCGCCTTTACACCTGCAGCCTATCAACGTGATGGTCTATCACGACCCTTAAAGGAAATCTCATCTTGAGGTAAGCTTCGTGCTTAGATGCTTTCAGCACTTATCTCTGCCATACATAGCTACCCTGCGATGCAGCTGGCGCCACAACAGGTACACTAGAGGTATGTCCAACACGGTCCTCTCGTACTGGTGTCAGGTCCTCTCAAATTTCCAACGCCCACAACAGATAGGGACCG
>MEOR01000145.1:0-800 GCA_001769295.1 Bacteroidetes bacterium GWF2_49_14
ACCCACAACTTATTGAGCATGGAAATAAAAAAAGAATTTAAAATACTCTTCTGGCTGATTGTTGTTTTCGTCGGCATTTTCTTTATGCCGGTCAGCAGTCCGGTTTTCCGGGAGGCGATTGATGCTATGCTTGACCTGAGCAAGTGGTACGCCCGTGAGCATGTGATCATGTGCCTGCTGCCTGCATTCCTGATAGCCGGCGTGATATCCGTATTTGTAAGCCAGGGTTCTGTTATCAAGTACTTTGGAGCCAAAGCAAAGAAATGGGTTGCCTATACGGTTGCCGCTGTTTCCGGAACCATCCTGGCCGTGTGCAGCTGTACGATACTTCCCCTGTTCTCGAGTATTCATAAGCGAGGTGCAGGCCTGGGTCCCGCCATCGCATTCCTATACTCTGGCCCTGCAATCAATATTTTAGCTATTATATTGACAGCCAAGATATTGGGTGCAGAAATGGGGACCGCAAGGGTAATCGGCGCCGTTTCGTTCAGCGTCATTATCGGGCTGATCATGTCGCTGATTTATCGCAAGGAAGAGCGGGCGAGGGCAAAGGAACAATTGAGTTTTCCCACTATTCCCGAAAAGCGGCCGCTGGGTTTGACTGCCCTGCACTTTTTCAGCCTGGTTCTTATCCTGGTTTTTGCCAACTGGGGCCGTCCGTCCGAAGAAGTGACAACCGGCACCTGGTTCTGGATCTGGCACAATAAATGGCTGATCACCGGATTCTTCAGCCTGGTTTTAGCATTCTCGATGACCTATGTACTTAAGATAGCATGGTGGCAGGTGGCCTCCGTGGTTGT
>MEOR01000145.1:910-1131 GCA_001769295.1 Bacteroidetes bacterium GWF2_49_14
GGGAGTGGATCCTGTCCACATGGGGATTTACAAAGCAGATTGTCCCCCTTCTGGCCATCGGGGTAGTAATAGCTGGTTTTCTACTGGGATCCACCCATGATGATACCGCCATCCGGGGCATCATCCCCAATGATTGGATCGCTCGTTTGGTTGGCGGCAATTCGCTGTTCTCCAATTTCTTCGCCTCGATTGTGGGGGCCTTTATGTATTTTGCCACCCTA
>MEOR01000145.1:1250-18075 GCA_001769295.1 Bacteroidetes bacterium GWF2_49_14
TATCGGAAACCAAAAGACCGTTGTATATGTTATACTCGTGGTGATCATGGCCACACTCACCGGCCTTTTCTTTGGAAATTTATAATGATTGATAACTAATTAAAACTGATATATTATGGGATGTTGTGATTCAAAAGATATGAAAGATGTCGTAAAAGAAAAATACGGACAGATTGCCGTATCGCAGGAATTGGGTTGTGGATGTGGGTGCGGATGCAGCGATGATTCAGGAATGGATTATTCTGTTTTCAAGGAAGAGTATGACGGAATCGCCGGTTATGTTCCGGAGGCCGATTTAAATCTCGGCTGCGGGTTACCAACCGAATATGCCGGGATTAAGGCAGGAGATACCGTGATTGACCTGGGCTCAGGAGCTGGAAATGATTGCTTCATAGCCAGCCGTATTGTGGGTACCAATGGTGAGGTGATCGGTGTTGATATGACCCCGCAAATGATTGATCGTGCAAAGGCTAATGCAGAAAAACTGGAATATACCAATGTGATATTCAGGCTTGGGGATATAGAAAATCTGCCAATCACAGCAAACAAGGCCGATGTTGTCGTCAGCAACTGTGTGATTAATCTGGTTCCCGATAAATACCTGGCTTTTCATGAAATACTCCGGGTGCTTAAGCCCGGTGGCCATTTCTGTATCAGCGATGTGGTCACGGAAGGTCATATTCCGCCCAGCCTGCTGGAACAGGCTGAACTGTATGCCGGGTGCATTGTCGGTGCCCTTCCCGTGGACCAATATCTGGATATCATTGCAAAATCGGGTTTTAAAAAGGTTGTGATCCATAAAAAGAAACCGATCGATATACCGGAATCGTTACTGAACGAATTCCTTTCGGCCGATGAGGTCAAATCATTCAGGGATAGTGGTGTAGGTCTTTTCAGCATAACCGTAACCGGAGAAAAACCAGCCTGTTTGTGCGGATGTAATTGTTGAACCATGAGCTTTGTCGTTGGCAGCCATTTACAGTATACACCAAAGGAGACCTTTCAAAGGTGCCTTGAAGGCAGTGTCATTCTGGATATTCGTCCGGAGGTGCTGTGTGCCTTCAAAGCCTTCGACGTACCTGGGGTCCTTTATTGTACCTGGCCCGATTTGCCCCGGTTCCTCGATCACCTCCCTGATGATCGTGAAATTATTGTTGCCGACTCTTCAGGAATCCAGGGGCGTGAGGCCATGGATCTGCTGATCAGGTTCGGATTCAGGCAAGTTGCCGGACTGGCAGGTGGAATGATCGAATGGGAAAGGGATGGTTTGCCGCTGGTACTTGACAACCAGGCCCGCTTATCGGGATCCTGTATGTGTCAACTGAAGTTTAGAGGTATAAAACGTAAAACGTAAAACCGTGATACGTGACGCGTGACGCGTGACACGAAAACCCGTCACGCGTCACGTTTCACGATAAATTGAAATAAGCATGAGAGTATTAGTCTTATGTACGGGTAACTCCTGCCGCAGCCAAATGGCCCAAGGTTTTTTAAAATCCTTCCATCCTGATTGGGAGGTGCTTTCAGCAGGAACCAAACCGGCGGAAAGAGTAAATAAGTATGCCATTACGGTGATGGCGGAAAAAGGCATTGATATAACCGATGAACATCCGAAACTGGTGGATCAGTTCATCAGGGATGAATTTGATTATGTGGTCACTGTATGTGACGCCGCGCGGGAAGTGTGTCCCGTATTTATCGGTAAAGTCAGGCATCGGTTGCATATTGGATTTGAGGACCCGGCCGATGCTGTTGGAACCGAAGAGCAAGTCCTGCCCGTGTACCGGAAAGTCAGAGATCAGATCGCCGACCGGTTTTCGACATTCCCTGAATAGCACTAACCAAATTATACCAATATGAAAACCATAGGATTTATTGGTGGCGGAAGGGTTGCAAGAATCCTTCTGAACGCTTTTGCGAACTCCGCTATGGAGTTAAAAGGTATTTCCGTTTACGATCCCAATCCGAATGTTCTGGAAGATCTGCAGCAGTTATTTCCGGCGATTTCTGTCAGCGCCGATGATCTTTCCGGGGCTGCCGGATCAGAGACTGTGTTTTTGGCGGTTCACCCGCCGTTTATGATGGATACACTAAACGCTATCAAGCCGTTTCTAAAAGCATCTGCCATTGTTGTGTCATTGGCCCCCAAATTTACGGTTGAAAAGATGGCATCTGTCCTGGGGAATCTCCCTAATCTTGCCAGAATAAATCCAAGTGCTTCATCCTACATTAACCTGGGCATCAACCCGGTATTTTATGCCAAATCCATGGACCCGTCAGCCCGTGAGAGCCTGGCAGACCTTATCAGACCCCTGGGTGCGATGCCTGAGGTAGAAGAATTTAAAATTGAAGCTTATGCAATGATCAGCGCCATGGGGCACACCTATTTCTGGTTTCAGATTCAAAAGCTTAAAGATTTGGCCATTGGCTTTGGGATGACAGAAATAGAAGCTGAAGAGGTTATAACCGGAATGATGGATGGCACCGTTAAAACCTTGTTTCATTCCGGCCTTAACTATCAAGGAGTCACCGACCTGGTTCCCGTTAAACCCCTGGGCCCCGTTGAAACCACCATCTCCGGCTTCTACGACGAGCACCTTATTCCCCTATACAACAAAATAAAGCCCTGATGTAACTATCTCTCCATCAACACATAATCAAATCATCACATCATCCCATCACCACATCATCCCATCATGAAGAAGCTGTCTTTCCTAGATAGGTATCTGACCCTCTGGATATTCCTTGCCATGCTTGTTGGGGTCCTCTGGGGTTATTTTTCGCCATCCGTAGCAGATTTCTGGAATTCCATGAGTTCTGGTACAACCAACATCCCGATTGCTATTGGCCTGATTATCATGATGTACCCGCCGTTGGCAAAGGTTAAATATGAAGAACTGGGGCAGGTTTTCAGGAACTGGAGAGTACTCTTGCTATCGCTTGTCCAGAACTGGATTATCGGGCCGATCCTCATGTTTTTCCTGGCCATCCTTCTTTTGCCGGATATGCCGCATTATATGACCGGCCTCATTCTTATAGGTTTAGCCCGATGTATTGCCATGGTTATCGTATGGAACGACCTGGCAAAAGGCGACACGGAATATGCAGCCGGACTGGTTGCTTTCAACAGTATTTTTCAGGTCCTTTTCTTTTCCGTTTATGCATACGTGTTTATAACCATTGTGCCTGGTTGGTTTGGTCGGGAAACAACCGAAGTCCATATAACGATGGGCCAGATTGCCGAAAGTGTTTTCATCTATCTTGGAATTCCTTTCCTGGCCGGTATGATAACCCGGTTTACCTTGATCCGGATTAGGGACAAAACCTGGTACCAGGAGAAATTCATTCCAAAGATCAGTCCGCTCACCTTAATTGCCTTACTATTTACGATTCTGGTCATGTTCTCTCTGAAAGGTGACTATATAGTCAAACTGCCTTTGGATGTTGTTCGTATAGCCATTCCGCTTGTGATCTATTTTCTTATCATGTTTACGGTCTCCTTTTTCATGGCCAAACGGACAAAAATTGGGTATGCCAAGACAGCAACCATTTCATTTACTGCGGCAAGCAATAACTTTGAATTAGCCATCGCAGTAGCCATCTCCGTTTTCGGAATCAATTCAGGTGAGGCCTTTGCTGCAGTAATCGGGCCATTGGTGGAAGTTCCTGTATTAATTGCACTGGTAAATGTTGCCTTACGGTGGAAGAAGAAATTCAGAGATTAGATTCTGATTTTTCGGTCATCACAAGCTTCGAAAATAGGCATTCCCACAATGGTTTTTATGATCCGTTTTATTTGATTCATGGTTAACCACTTTGATCGATGGTTGTATGAGTATTTCTGAGATGACATAACGGCAAGATGTGATTCCTCCGGAATCTTCTGTAGTACAACCTCAATTGGTTGAATATAATTATAATGGCAAAAAGTCAAAGGCAGGTCTATCCCGGAATCGGTCAAATCAAGGTAATCCGCCGTGAAAAGGTAATCACTCTTAAGCTGATAGGTAACCGCCTTATCGCTGCAGCAATCCTCCGGATAATCACAGCCCCTTTTAGCAGGGTGACTTCTTCGCTATTCTTGGCGACATCTGGGCCAAATGTTTACGATTACCGTAAACAGAAACCTGGTGCATTTGGGACACTGGGATAATCTACTTTGGTTTGTTGCTTTGATTCACAACTTTAACGATCACCCAAATAAGACCAACAAGGAGGATTAGGCCTATAATCCAACCATAGCCAAACCCCATTCCCCAACCGTGATTTATTCCGTTCATCATATTGAAATTTTTAATTGTTCCCCAATGACTTTTTACATCACAATTATATTTTTAGACACTTCCTGACTGCCGAAAAGTGTGATCCTACAAATGTTCAATCACTTTTTTCAATTTGGTACTTATTTCACTGGCAATAGCTTGCAAATCCTTGTTTTCAATTGCCAGCATGGAGGCCGAAGGATCTATTGCAGAAACCTCGACATGACCCTTTTCTTTCTCCTGGACAATCACATTACAAGGCAACATGGTCCCAATTTTATCTTCTGCCAGTAAGGCTTTATATGCAAATGGAGGATTACAGGCCCCCAGAATTTTGTAGTTATAAAAGTCCACGTCAAGTTTTTTCTTTAATGTAGCTTTTATATCAATTTCTGTCAATATGCCAAAACCTTCAGACTTGAGAGCTTCTGTAACTCTCTCAACTGCCGTGTCGAAACTTTCGTCAATTATTTTACTAAAATGGTATTTCATAATCTTGCTTACGTTAAAATAAAATACACGATAATACGTACGTAAAAATTAGAGCATTTAATTCCGTAAAATCTTATAGAATTTCTAAAATGATTTATATAATTCACACCTTCGACAATTTGAAGTGGATCAAAAACCGAGTGACTTCCAAAGGGATTGATGGAAGGGTAAGTTTCCCCATAAGGGAATGCGAAGAGCAGGATGCTAAAAAGAAATGGCCCCTCAAACGAGGAGCCATTTCAGGAACAGAGAATAAGTGAACCCTTTTATCTGTATTTGCAGCACCCAGGCAAAGCATTGTATACTTTGTCATCTGCTTTCAATTTACCGGAGTCATGACCGACCGCTACAACGGCCTTCTGTATCGATTCGATGTTGGTCTTCTTTTCATCATAAGTAACCTTTAGCACCTGGGTCTTTGAATCCCATACAGCATCCTTGACCCCATCAACGCCATTTACGGCTTTCTCAATTCTTGTTTTACACATTCCGCAGTTCCCGGATACATCCACCTTTTGGGTTTTCTTTCCGTTGGCAAATGCTCCCATGCCGATCAGTAACAGACCAGCCATAAACACTAAAACTTTAGTTCTCATCATGATAAATATTAAGTGAATAAAATGTTAGTTCTTAATTATTTCCCTGGTTTCACCGCAGGTCAGCATGGCCTGCCCAAAATACGGATTTGAGATCTGATCAGTTTCGCTCAACCAGTAAGCGCCCTTGTTATCGAACGCCATCGGGCAAAACTGGTAATAAACCGTTTTCCCCATTAAGCCAAAGGTTTTTACTGCTTTGTAGAACTGGTCGCTTAACCCCGAGAAAGCTAATCGTTGTTCTTCAATCTTTTCGGATTTCAACACCACATTGATCTGCTTGCCCAGGTTGTCCGCAATATCCATCCATTTCAGATGTGCATCTCCGGTAAGCAGTTTCATATCAACCTTTGAAAGGCTTTGGTTAAACTCCCTGGCTGCCTGCATCACTTTCTTTACATCGGTTTGCACAAAGGCATTTTTTAATCCGATATATCGATCTGAGACGGTATTGAGCTGCATAATGAAATCCATGCTTACATCCATTCCCGGCATGGTAGGAGTTTTTCCTACCGCTTGATTCATCATGCTTGGCTTCCCCATCAATTGGGCAGAAGCATCAATATTGAAGGTGCCATTAATGACAATTTCTTCTCCTTCGCTGAGCCCTTCGTGTACCACAAAGCTGTTCCCCAGATCCGGTCCTAGGGTAATTTCCCTCAGCAGGAATGTAGGTTCAGCAGTGTTTGGAACCTTTATGTACACGATGGATCGGGTACCCGTCCAAAGTACTGCAGATTGTGGAATGACCAGGTTATTTCCGGTTCCGGCCAGTCGGTTTGTTAAATGACCGGTGGCAAACATTTCAGGCTTCAGCAAATTCCCCCCGTTGGCGACTTCCACTCGCAATTGTGCCACCCGGGTTTGGGCATTGATTACAGGATCAATGAAGGCGATTACTCCACTAAACTCTTTGCTGGGATATGATTGTAATGTAAAAGTAACTTTGTCACCACTCCTGATCCAGGGCAGATCGCTTTCGTAAGCATCAAAAAGTGCCCAAACATGACTTAAATCGGCTATTTCATAGAGAGCGGTGCCCTGCTGCACATAATCGCCCCTATTGACCTTTTTGGCAATGACAATTCCGGAAACGGTTGCAGTCACATCAAAAACAGTTTTCACCTGACCGCTTTGTTCAATTCCGGCAATTTGAGCGTCTGTAAATTTCCATTGCCTCAATTTTTCGCGGGCGGCTGAAATAATTGCAGTATCCTCCATTTTCAGGGCTTCAAATAATTCCTGCTGGGCAGTTACCACCGAAGGGGAATATATCTGCGCAATAGCCTGCCCTTTACGGACTTCCTCTCCGGTAAAGTTTACCATAAGCTGCTCTATACGTCCAGCAAGGTGTGCTGACTGGGTTTGAAGCAATCGTTCATCGGCCTGGATTTTTCCATATAACCGAACTTCCTTTACAGGGACCTGACTGGCCACAATCATGGTTTGTACCTCCGCGATCCTTGCCGCATCCTCGGTCATGGCAATCGAGTTGGGGTCAATCTGAACCGCATCCTGATTTAAGGGTATTAGGTCCATGCCGCATATCGGGCATGGCCCGGGTTCATCCCTCCGTACCTGTGGATGCATGGAGCAGGTCCAAATGGTCTTCTTCGTTTCAGTACCTGCAATCTCCTGTTGAGGTTGACCAGGCGGATTGTGAAATATCAACCAACCACCAAAGAATCCCACAATTAATACCAGGGTAAATTGCAGGTATCTGTTTTTTATTAACTTATTGAATTTCATGTATCTGGCGTGATTTAGTTGTGTGAAATGATTGAAAGCAACCGTGCAATGGCCGTATTCCGATCAACCACCGCCTCAATGTGTTTATACTGATAATCCAGTAGCTGCTGCTGCATGCGCAGGATTTCTTCAAAATTAGTCCCGGCTGTTGAAAAAGAGCTGGTCAGCAGCGATACCGATTTCTCTGCCAGAGATGCCTGACGGTTATACAATTCCACACGTCTCTCTGCATCCTTTAACTGCTCCATGGATTCCTGAAAAGAGACAGTAAGTTCATTTCTGGCATCGACAGCCGATTCGCCGGCAGCGTCCCTTAAATATCCGGCTTCGCGCTGTCGGGCGATCTGTTTTTTGCGATAAATGGGCAAGGTTGCCGTAACCATGGGCATAATCATGTCATTTCCATTCATCATGGATGTTGCACCAGGGCGCTGTTGAATCACCGAATAATTAAGGCCTAATCCAATCATGGGGTAGCCCATTTTTTTCGCCATGATTACTCTGGACTCATTTGCCGCTTTTTCGGCTTCATACATCCTGATCATGGGATTATTGAGAATACTGTCGGCCAAAATTGAAGTGGAACCCGGCAGGGTGGCTTCCGGTAAGGAATCACCCACGAATACTTCTGAATCCTTGTTTCGGTTCAGGTAACTATTGAAACGAACCTTACTGGTTTTCAGCTGGTCGCCAAGTAACGCAAGCCGATTTTCCAGGGAACCAATTTCCATCTGGGCCCTTAAAAGGCCGACCAATCCACCCTGACCCGAATTGCCCATACCAGCTGCTTTAAAACGGATGAGTGCCATTCGTTCGAGGGATTTTAACAGGTCAAGGTTTTTTTCGGTAATCCCGATCTCTTTCCTGATCCGAAATACCTGGTACCAGGCTGTTTTAACTTCCAGATACAGGTCATTCTTAACTCCCAGCATCTCCTCGTATCGGGCCAGAGCCATTTTGGAAGCTTCATCTTTGGCCGCTTTCAAGGTGCCAAACCAGGGTGACATCTGCATAACCCTGATATCGGCAAGTTGATTACCAGCGATTAATTCCATGGGTGTTATAAAAAAACTGAACTGCATTTCCGGATCCGGCAGAGAACCAGCCTGCGGGATCTTTTCCAACGCAGCCTGGTAAAGTGAATATTTGGCTTTCAGGCCTGGGTTACCGGATGCAGCCTCTTTAAGATATCCGGCTAGGGAATCCGCTTGCTGGGCACCTGCTGAAACCCAGACTCCCAAAAGAATCCATAAGGATAAGCTTTTGAGCAGGTGTTGTTTTAAATGTCTCATATTAAGAATTAACATCTTGATTCTCCTCAATAGCTATATTTCTCCTGATTTCTGCCTTTACAGCGCCTTCCCTCCAAATGCTTTGAAGGATCGGTACAACAAAAATGGTCATGATCTGGATGGTCATTCCCCCGAAAGTCGGGATGGCCATAGGAACCATAATATCGGAGCCTTTACCGGTGGAAGTCAGCACAGGCAACAGGGCAATGATTGCAGTGGCTGCGGTCATCATGGCCGGCCTGACCCGTTTCTTGCCGGCTTCCACAACGGCTTCCCGCACCGCTTCAACGGTATGGGGCTTTCGGCGCTCAAATACATCATGTATGTATGTGCCCATTATAACCCCGTCATTAGTGGCAATACCGAACAGGGCGATGAACCCCACCCAAACCGCCACGCTGAGGTTGATTTCGTGCATCTGGAATAGGTGCCTCATGTTTACCCCGGCAACTGCGAAGTCCATAAACCAGGGCTGCCCATAGAGCCATAAGAAAATAAAGCCACCAGAAAAGGCTACAAATACCCCTGAAAAGTGAATGGCCGATGCCGTAATGGTTTTAAACTGGAAATACAGAAGGAGGAAAATAATCATCAGACTGATGGGAATTACCACAGACAGGCGCTTGGTGGCCCGAATCTGCTGCTCATAGTTCCCTGCAAATTTGAAAGTCACACCAGGGGTAATCTTCAGGTCGCCAGACTCGATTTTCTGATCAATGAACCGCTGAGCCTCTTCTACCACATCCACCTCAGCTTTACTGGATATTTTATCAAAAATTACATAACCATTTAAAAAGGTATTTTCACTGCGGATCATTTGTGGACCTCGTGTATAAATGATGTCGGCCAGTTCACCCAGTGGGACCTGAACGCCTGTCATCGAGGGTACCAGGATCTTTTTCAGGTCATCGGCAGAGGTGCGCAATTCCCTGGCATACCTTACCCTTATCGGAAATCTTTCACGGCCTTCAACAGTAGTTGACAAGGCCATTCCACCAACCGCTGTTTGCAGGACTGCCTGGATATCGGTAACCGAAAGGCCATACCGGGCAATCGCTTCCCTGTTCAGCTTTATCTCGATATAAGGCGCACCTACTGCCCGATCGTAAAACACGGATTTTGCCTGGATGGAAGGAACCTCTTTCAGTATCCTCTCGAACTCCAGTCCCGCCCTTTCAATAGATTCCAGGTCAGGACCATATACCTTCAATCCCATCGGAGCCCGCATACCGGTCGAGAGCATCACCAATCGGGTCTGGATAGGCTGCAATTTCGGAGCGGAAGTGAGTCCGGGAAGATTGGTAACCTTTACGATTTCGTTCCAGATATCATCCGGACTTGTGATCTGGGGGCGCCATTGCCGGTAATATTCCCCATGTTCATCCAGGATAAGGTTTTCACGGGGTATCAGCCGGAATTCTTCTAATAGCGGGTTATATTTAGTTCCATCTTTCAGTACGAAATTATCATCCTTATCCACCTTGAATTTCATCCGGTATCCGTTTTCATTGAGCATGAATTCAGAACGGTAATTGATCGTGTTTTCAAACATCTGCACCGGCGCCGGATCCAGGGCCGAGTTTACCCGTCCCCATTTACCAACGGCTATTTCCACCTCCGGAATCGTTGAAAGCCTTTTATCCAGCTGCTGAACGTATTGAATGTTCCGCTCAATTCCGGCATGCGGCATGCTCGTGGGCATCAGGAGGAAAGAACCTTCATCCAGGGCAGGCATAAATTCTTTCCCGACACCCGGGAATGCTTTCATTGCTCTTGACCAGATGGAGGTCTCACGAACTTTCCATCCAATTTTGTCGAAACCATTTCTCACAAATCCAAAGGATTTATCGAACCCTTGCCAGATCATCAACCCGAATAAAACGGTAAAAACCGGTATCATCAAAAAAGTGAACTTGTGACCAAGGCACCAGCGAAGGATTCGCTCATAGTAATGAATCATGATCATCAACAAGGCAAGGATGCCTCCGATCAATGAGCCAACAAACAAGAAGTTTACGGTGGTTCCATTATGTGTTCCGAGCGGAAGCCACTCAACAGTCAGGTAATAGGCAGCAATAAGAACGATCAGCCCGATATTGATATATCGCGGAATCTCCCGGCGATTTTCAGGCCAGCTTTCACTGAGAAAGTTATTAAAACCGATGAGTGTCAAGGCTAAGGCTGGCCATGCCCCCAGAAAAATGAACCCGGCGATGCCTCCCAGGATCAGTACGAAATTCCAGATTTTCCGCCATTTGCCTTTGTCGAAATCCAGTGAATAGATGTAGTAGGCCAGCATGGGAAGAACCACCATCCCCAAAACGTATGAGGAAGTGATTGCGAATGTCTTGGTAAAGGCAAGCGGCCGGAACAGTTTTCCTTCCGATGCCTCCATGGCAAAAACCGGCAGGAAACTGGCAATTGTCGTTGCCAGTGCAACCGTAACGGCAGCCCTTACCTCGGTGGTTCCGACATAGACCAGGTCAAGAAGATCCCTTCCCCGAAGCTTCCGATTTCCGGGCATTTCAAGATGGCGGTTTATATTCTCTATGTCCACGATACCGATATCAACCATGATCCCGATAGCAATGGCAATACCGGAAAGTGCAACGATATTGGCTTCGATCCCGAAAAGCCGCATCAGGATAAAAGTCATCAGCACCCCGACAGGCAAAAGGAAGGAAACGATAAAAGATGCCTGAAGGTTCATTAACAGCAGGATGATGACAATAATACTGATCAGGACTTCATGGGTAAGGGCCGATTCAAGTGTGCCGATAGTTTCCTGGATCAGGCCGGTCCGGTCGTAAAACGGCACAACGGTCACTTTGGAAACCGTACCATCAGCCAACGTCTTTGATGGGAGTCCGGGCTCCAGTTCCTTTATTTTAGCCTTGACGTTATTGATCACCTCCATCGGATTGGATCCATATCGGGCTACCACCACAGCTCCGGCCGCTTCGGCGCCTCCCTTGTCCAGGCCACCCCGTCGGGTAGCCGGGCCAAAGCTCACCCTGGCAACATCACCCAGCCTGACGGGTACGTTATTGTTTACAGTAACAACGGCAAGTTTCAGGTCATCAAGGCTTTTTATATAGCCCAGGCCACGGATCACATATTCCACCTGGTTAAGCTCAATGGTCTCAGCGCCGATATCAAGATTACTCTTGCTCACAGCATCCATGATCTGCATGACATTAACCCCGTATGCTTTCATGGCTTCCGGATTAATATCCACCTGGTACTCTTTCACAAATCCACCCACCGAAGCCACCTCAGCAACCCCTTCGGCAGAAGCCAGGGAATACTTTACATAATAATCCTGGATAGTCCGCAATTCCTGTGGATCCCACCCACCTGCCGGCTTGCCGGTTTTCGGGTCCCGCCCTTCCAGCGTATACCAGAAAATCTGTCCCAGTGCCGTGGCATCCGGACCTAGTGTTGGTTGAACATTTGGTGGCAGGGTTCCGATGGGGAGAGAATTAAGTTTCTCCAGGATTCTGGAACGACTCCAATAAAATTCAACATTATCCTTGAAAATGATATAGATGAAAGACATCCCGAACATGGAAGTACTCCGGATGGTTTTCACCCCAGGGATACCGAGTAACGCTGATGATAGTGGGTATGAAACCTGATTCTCGATATCCCGGGGCGACCGGCCCATCCACTCCGTGGCCACGATCTGTTGGTTTTCACCAATATCGGGAATGGCATCTACCGCCACCGGATCACGTGGCAAGAATCCAAGATGCCAGTTGAAAGGCGCTGTCACCAAACCCCAGGTAATAAATACAAGGAGCAATAAGGCCGAAACCAGCCGGTGCTCGAGAAAGTATTTTAGAATTCGGTTAAGCATGATTTTGGGGTTATTTATTTCTTAAACGAAGGGCATTGGCGATAACTGAAACTGAACTGAAACTCATGGCTGCCGCGGCAATCATGGGACTCAGTAATGTTCCGAAAGCAGGGTAAAGCAAACCGGCTGCAATCGGAACACCCAATATATTGTAAACAAATGCGAAAAATAAATTTTGCCGGATATTCCGCATCACTGAATGGCTCAGATCCTTGGCACGGACAATCCCATTCAGATCGCCTTTCACCAAGGTGATTTCCGCACTTTGCATGGCAATGTCGGTCCCGGTGCCCATTGCTATCCCAATGTTGGCCTGAGCCAATGCCGGCGCATCATTGATGCCATCGCCAGCCATTGCGACCACATGGCCCTGATCCTGCAATTCTTTCACTTTCTTGTATTTATCATCCGGAAGGCAATCGGCCTGAAAACCGTCGAGGTGTAACTCCCCGGCCACAGCTTTGGCTGTGATTTCATTATCACCGGTGAGCATGATGACCTTAACACCCAATTTTTGTAACGTTTGAATGGCTTTGGCCGAAGTTTCCTTGATTTTATCTGTTACACCGATAATACCCTCAACTTTGTTTTCAACCATTAGAAACATAACCGTTTGCCCTGTCATCTGCCATTCTTCAACCCTTTTTTTATGGCCAGAATCAAGGGATGCCTTAAAGTCTTCGACTAACCTTTGATTTCCGAGACCGATTTTCTTTCCCTGGTAATCTGCCTGTACCCCTTTTCCTGTCACCGATTCAAAATTTTCCAACTTTGTCAGTTCGATATTTTTTTCTTTTGCCCCTTTTACAATGGCTTCAGCAAGAGGATGTTCGCTATTATTGTCAATCGAAGCTGCAAGCCGGAGAATTTCATCGTCGCTTAAATTCCCAAAAGATAAAAATCCTTTAAGGCTGGGTTTTCCCTCCGTAATAGTGCCTGTTTTATCGATGATCAGGGTGTCGACTTTGTTCATTTCCTCAATCGCGCTTGCATCTTTTACCAGGATTCCCGATTGGGCACCGCGACCGGTTCCTACCATAATAGACATGGGTGTAGCCAACCCCAGTGCACAGGGGCATGCGATAATCAAAACCGATATCGCATTAACAAATGCATATACGTAAGCCGGTTGCGGTCCCCAGATTGCCCAGACTCCAAATGTGATCAATGAAACTCCAATGATAATCTGAACGAAATATTTAGCCACTACATCGGCTGTTTTTTGAATAGGTGCTCTGGATCTGCTGGCTTCATTAACCATTTCAATAATCCTGGCCAGTAAAGTATTGTTCCCCACTTTCTCAGCTGCCATATTGAAAACTGTTGTCCCATTGATAGTCCCTCCGGTAACCTTATCCCCCGTGAATTTGTCAACAGGCATAGGTTCTCCGGTAATCATACTTTCGTCAATAATGGCGTTCCCGTCTTTAATAATTCCGTCAACCGGTATTTTTTCACCGGGTTTCACCCGCAGAATATCGCCGACCTTTACTTGATCCAGTGGAATTTCTTCTTCTTTCCCGTCACGTAAGATTCTGGCCACTGGCGGGACCAGATTGAGCAAAGCTTTTATAGCCGAATTGGTTTTACTGTGAGACTTTAGCTCCAAAACCTGACCCAATAGGACAAGAGTCAGTATCACTGCGGCAGCTTCGAAATACGAATGAACATTACCTTGCATGTCTTTAAATTGCGCGGGAAATGTCCCAGGTACCAGCAATCCGAACACACTAAATAGATAGGCAGCGCCAACCCCTATGGAAATTAATGTCCACATATTTGGTGACCACCTTATAATGGAATTCCAACCCCGTTTAAAGAATTCCCAGCCTGAATAAAAAACGACAGGAGTTGCCAAAACGAATTCAATCCAATTCCACACCTTTTTTGAAAAAAAGGCTTCCAGGTGCAGTAAGGGTATCAGCTCCGACATGGCAATAATAAATACCGGTATGCTCAGCGCCAATGCAATCCAGAATTTCCGGGCCATTTTATGGTAGGCTATTTCCTCCTCACTGGTATCCGTCGGTTTTTCAGGAACCAGATCCATACCACAAATAGGGCAACTGCCGGGTTTGTCTTTCTTTACCTGCGGGTGCATCGGGCAGGTATAGACCGCATTGCTGCGTACCACATGCTTCAGATGACTGTGTACGTCATGCTTGCTATGATCGTCGACGGGAACCAGGTGCATATGACAAACCGGGCAATTTCCAGGTTGGTCATATACCTTTTCTCCTTCGCATTTCATTGGACAGGAATATTTTATCATGTTATTTGATTTCATAAAACATTTTTGTGCATCAATTTATAGGACGATAAGGGCATAATAAATACTGAATCAGTTATTAGGAAAACAATATTCCGGCCTTTTTGATAATGAACATGAAGTAAATAGAGATTGCAACTACCCGGAAGTGGGTAATTGTTCCATTTCCCGAAGAATTCGGGATAATAACAATTAAGCTAAATCAAATATTGCTGCAGCTTAGATAGCCGCTGACTAACCGTGGGTGGGGGTGATTCCTCCGGAAATTTCTGGCGAATTATCTCGTCAACCGCCTGGATTGTTTCAACCCGGCAAGTAGCCACCATTGGGAGGTCAAGACTGGTAACCGAGAAATCAACCTGATTTGCTGAAGATAGAAAGTCATTCTTAAGTTGAAAAGTGGTAGCGTTATCATGACAGCAGTCCTCCGGATGTTCACAGCACGGCTTAGGCGTGTGAAACACTGAAAATGCCATCAGCGTATTGCCACAATAATGATAATGGAAAGTCACTCCTGTTGTTGTCAGTAACAGGATGAAAACTAAAAGGCCATTAGTTATTTTCTTTACCATCATCAGTATAACGTCAGGCAGTAAAAGTAATTGTATATAGAATGCCTACTGTCAAATAGTTGTTAAAAATTCAATGACTTGATGTTTATTCGTATGAATCCCTTTTCTGCTCTACTAGCGGATCAACTTGCCAAGCCAGGTCTTACCCTGATTTGATACTCTGATATAATACATGCCAGGCGTCAGGGAAGTGGCATCAACCTTCACATAGCTCAGTGAAGTTTTTCGATGTTGTATAAGCTGGCCAACGCTATTTACAATATCAATTTCGGAAGGAGAAAAGTTTTCGCCCGGAATCCCAATGGTAAAATACTCGGTTACCGGATTCGGATAAATACTTAGTTGTGTTTCTTCGACCGATGTATTCGTTTCTTTCCCTGCCCCGATTCCGGTCACCAGAAACTGGCCCATCATTCCATCATCCTCATGTGAAAGCATGTGACAATGAAACATATAGGGGGTCAGGGAATCAAAGAAATCATCGAACCTCATGATCAACCTCACGGTTTGCATGGCAGGTATCAGAATAACATCTTTCCGTCCCTGCAGTGACTGGGTTGGGCTACTTCCTCCACTATCCAGAACATAAAACTGAAGCCCATGAATATGAAAGGGATGAGCAATGGGTGTCTGGTTTGAAATCTGCCAGATTTCAGTAGCTCCTAAATTTGTTGAGAAGTCGATCCGTTCCATTGAGAACGCATGGCTATTTATTAGAAACGGACCACTGATACTCATCATCCCGGTAGACGTCAACGTAAAAGACCGGGTCAAGGCAGATTGCGATACATCCGGTTTTATTCTAGTGGTCAATTCAGACGGAATTGTTATGACAGGTAGTCCGGTCTGTGATTTAACGATGAACCGAAGCAAACGGAAGTTTTTTCCATTTAAAGCATTCGAGGAATATCCGGCAATGGTCCCCATGCCCATGGTTCCAGGATTCGAGGCTCCGTAAATTCCATTAGGTAACTCTGACCCAAATGAATACAAATCAATAATTTGGTCTTTCAATCCGGTAAGATTGACCAGGAGTTCAGCACGCTCTCCCGGAGCGAGCATCAATCGAGTCAGGTTCTCCGGGGATTCCAGCAAACCGCCATCGGAACCAATCTGGTAGAAGGGATGATTATTCTGAAATCCAATATTATATACCCTGTTCGTCGAACCGTTCAAGACGCGCAACCGGACAACCTGTGCCGGCACTTCCAGGCTTGGATCAGTGGTCCCGTTAATCAAAACCAAGTGATCATCGGCTGAATTTGTCATAAATTGATTAGAAGCATCAAATGCCCTTGTCTGAATCACTAAGGGAAAATCATCTACCCCATAATTTCGTGGCAGGTTCAATGCTGATTCCTCGGGATCCCGGACTATTATCATACCCGCTGCACCCTTGGTCACCTGTTCAGCAGTTCTGCCATGGAGATGAGGGTGATACCAATAAGTACCTGCCTGGTCAAGAACTTTGATCCGGGGTGACCACACCGAGTGCGCTTCAATAACATTGTGCGGACTGCCATCAGATTTTGCCGGCACATGTAATCCATGCCAATGCATGGTGGTGGCTTCATCGAGGTCGTTGAAAACGGAGAATTGAATGGAGTCACCCCTGTTCAGGATGATAGTTGGGCCCAGGAAATTGCCATTGATGCCAAAGGTTGCAGTGGCGTTTCCGGATAAAAATTGCATGGAGCCACTCCTTACATGGAGATTTATGGTACTACCTTCTAT
>MEOR01000146.1 GCA_001769295.1 Bacteroidetes bacterium GWF2_49_14
CTCCGTTTCTCCCCTTGTCGAACATCGGAATTTTATAAAATCTGCCAACCACACCGGTTGAATACCAAAGGTTCATCTCACGGAGTTCTTCTGTTTGGCTTATGGTAACCTGCACGCTTACGGATCCCTCGCCGTTTTTATTCTGATGGGTGACTGCCCCGATGGTTACTCCCGTCTTGTTTACCTCTTCATTTTTCATCAGGTAGGATTTCCGGGAATCTGCAAATTCTTTTAATTGCGGGATCGCTTCTTCAAACTCAGATGTGGAATAGAGCTTCTTGGTATCCGCGCGTAAGGAACTGTCGATCAGGGATGTATATGCTTCCATTCTGGAATTCAGACGCTCAGGATTGAGCGAATTCTGGATAATGGTACGCAGGTGAGCCAGGGAACGCTGCCTCAGCGAAGGGACTTTTAGAATCCGGTTCATCAGGGGATAGTTTTCATTATCCTCATTCATAAACGGATCCCAGCCGGGATTGCGTTCCGGGAACGTTGAGTTTCCATCATATTCCAGTGGAACCAGCCGGCCGGATTCGGGCTCATAGTAGATGTAATAGTCCATGCCTCCCTTGAACACATATCCGTCATCGTCGACAAAAACGATCTCGCAGGCTAGCATCCAGAGCGTGCGGTCTATATCGAGATATACGGACAGGGAATCTTCGAGTTGCGCAGGCGGTATAGTATTCAGGATCTGAGTTGTCTTTACCAGGTCGCTCCACGGTTCCTCCTGTTCGCTTGACTTGAGGGTATAGCTTTTCTGATAGGTAGCCGTGTCCTCGCCTAGATAATTCAGACCACTCTGTCCGCCACCGAACATTCCACCCCGGCCTCCCAGACCGTCCATCCCGCCGGGACCACCGCGCATGCTGTCTCGATTCTCACCCATTCTGCGACCGCCAGGCATTCCGGGCATACCCATACCACCCGGGCCGCCCATCTCGATTCCATTGGCCTTGAACAGGGAATCCATTTGGGTGCGCATCTCCGGATTCATCCTGCCGGGACCCATCGGGCCTGATGCACGGAACATAGAGTCTATTTTTTGACGCAAGGTTGAATCCATCTGGCCAAATGGTCCGCCGTCGGATCCGCCCCTAGGCATGCCCATCGGTCCGCCAGGAAACCCTCCCATCATACCGCCCGGCCCTCCCATCGGACCGTTTGCATCATTGAATGCCCTCCAGCGTGATCCATTATCACTGAGGAACCATTCCTTAAGAAATTCAGAGTTCAGTTGCTGGATATTAGAATAGATGCCCCAATACTCACCATTGAGGAACAATTTCACAAAACTGGCTTTGGCCGCAGGAACATAATCCCGAATCAGGTTGAGATAGAGAACCTCACGGATCATCGATGGATCTTCCGCCGCGTTATTGAGGTTCAGAGTTTTGTACCCTTTCAGCTTCAGGCTGTCGGTCGTGTAATCAATACTGATGTTGAACGACTTCTTTTTCGAATCTCCGGTCATCATATAGGAGGTCATTCCCTTGAATCTGATCCCGACGCCCTCATAAATTTTATCCTGATATTTCAGGTTAGCCTTGATGTCCAGTCCTTTATCGTGATTCACCAACAGGGAATCCCAGTAATTCGGATCTGAAAACTCCAGGTAAATGGAATTTAGCTTAGCCTCATCATAAAATCCCTTTGAGGCTTTCCCACCGGTAATCAGCCGTGATGAATCACTTGAGTAGTAAATGTTCTTCGGCAGCTTCTGTGCCATTAACCGGTAACCGGCAACCGGTAACAGGCAACCGGAAACCAGCAACCAGCAACCCGTAACCAGAACTACGCTTTTTAAGATTCCTTTGTATGATTTCATTTCCGTTCAATCCAATTGTGGCTGTTGGATCATCAAACGGACAGATAGTTTAACGGGATCTTCGCCGTTAACGTGACATTAACGTCCAGAAGATCCGGGAGTAGCCCAATGAGGACTTTCCGGTCTGGATGGTGGAGTTGATGTTTGCCCGGGTCGAGAGTTGCTGGATGGAATAGTCCCCTTTTTCAAAATCAAAAGTTTTACCGTCGTCGTTATACAGGTTGAACTGTCCTTCTTTGGTGCCGTAGACCCGAACTTCAACCGGTGTCTCCCGACTCCAGTCTGAGGTTTGCCTCACCGCGGGGATCATCGGAATCATGCCGCCATCCCTTACGAACAGCGGGATCTTATCCAGCACAGCCTTAATGCTTATGGTGCCGGAGCCGGCCGGTTTTCCGGAATAAAAATCGAACCATTCGCCGGGAGGCAGGATTACGGTACGTTCGGTTTCGCCCGTGAAGAAGGGAGCCACCAGCAGATTGTCACCTACCATATATTGGTTTTTGATCTCTCCCGATGCCGGAAATCCGTCGACCAGCTCCATGGCACGGAACGGCGGCTTGCCCTCAAAATAATATTGGGCGAAAGTTGAATAGAGGTAGGGAAGGAGCTGCATCCGGAGGAAGGCCACATCCTGACTAGCCTTGTACACATCCGGAAAAGACCAGGGCTTCGTTCCGTCGGCCCAGGCGTTGATCATGGCCATTGGCGAGAAGCAGACGGTTTGCATCCGGCGGACCCACTCTTCGGAGGAACCGCTCGCACGAACTTCCGGGGTCCAGAGCAGGCCGGAAAAGCCGGAATTGATGAGGGCTGTGATGAAATCCTTATGACTATAGTAATCATTATAAATAACATACGGAAAGGAAACTGAGCCTGCATTAGCCGCGCGGATCAGGCCGTAGGTCCGTTCATTCTTTTGCCTGAAAATCTCGTCAGTCAGAGTCATCATCTGGAGCCCATAGGTCTGGCGCATCTGCTCGCCGTCGCGTCCGGATGGGAAGGTCGCCCCATCGGGCCAGAGCCAGGAGTCGAATCCGTCGACTTCATCCATCTTGAATCCGCTGGCACCGATATCGAGCTGATTTTTAACGAAATGATCCTGCATGATCTTTCGGGCCTCCGGCAGGGTATAATCGGCAACCGTTCCGCACCAGACGGTATGGGAGCCGGTAAGGTCCTTCATTCTTACATCGAGGGTGCCGCCGGGAACCAGATAGGGATTCATCCACAAATTCAGGTGAATGCCCTTTGACCCCATTTCGCCGATAAATGAGGCTGGCTGCGGGAACCGGTTCTGATCCCATTCAAAGGAGCAGGGGTAGGAATGGCTGTGCCAGCCGGGCTCGAGTCCCACCACATCGAGCGGGAAATTGTTTCGTTCAAATCCGGCCGCCTCTTCACGTACCTCCTTTTCTGCATAAAGGGTTGGGGTCCGTTGCCAGAATCCCAAGCCCCATTTTGGCGGGATGATTCCGCCGCCACAGTAGAGGTTGAAGCGCTGAACCACCTCCATCATGTTCCTGCCGGTGAACAGGATGATTTCCACGCCGGCTTCCGGGATCACCATCCCGATATTGTCCGAATAGGGCTGGGCATCCCATGCCTTGTCGGTGTTCCGGTCGCGGGTAACGGGCGGATTTTTGCTGTCCTTCCGTACTCCAGATCCAACCGAAACATCGATATACCGAGCAGCATTCACGAGCACGCCATAGCCCTTGCTGGAGACGAAGAAGGGCACCGGAGCATGCGTTCGCCCGTTATCTTCACCTCCGTAATGGTCCACATGAAGCCTGAATATCCTTCCTCGCTGAGCTATCGTTTTGAAATTCAGGCCGAATCCATAGATCTGTTCCTCGCGGTCCAGCGGAAACTGAAGGCAGGTGCGGCCGTTAACCACTTCAGCCTTGATTTCATTCAGGTTGATGGGCACCGGAGCATCACCTAGCGCTTTAATGGCTTCGGCCCGCGGCTCCCGGTTGGCAACGGAGAGGAGGTTGAAGGCGGCCGACTCGCCGATGATTGCACGGTAAGTGCCGGGGTAAGTCAGGTTCCAGACAGGTTGCTGGTTGGAAGAAAGTTGCCGGTTGCCAGTTGCCGGTTGCCGGTTAAGGGAGCATGAGGCCAGGACCGTAATAGAAAGAAGGATGGTGAAAATTGAGCGCATTTGGTTGAAGTTAATTAGTACTTGCGGTTAATTCTGGCTCTAACCGGTAACCGGTAACCGGCAACTGGCAACTGGCTTCAACCGGCAACCGGCAACGAGTTTCAACCGTCACTTTTAATCAGCACGGTAATCTTGCTTCCCTTCCCCGCTTCGAGGCTGACATCTTCTCCCTCGAGCGACCAACCGGCGGTGTGCACCACGATTTTCGTACAGCCCGGATCGCTGAGGGGATCAATTTTTAGCGTGGCGCTCTTGCCGTTTGCCGCTATTTTCAGTTCCATTGTAAGTGGACCGAAAGGTGTGGCAATGCCGTCAAGCTTCGTCACCATGCCGGGCCGGGTCCATTCGGCCGGCATGCCTTCGAAAAGGTGCAGCTCTGTGCCCCGGTCAAGGGCAAGAAGATGGACTGTTAGCCTGATAAACTCTGCAGAAGCCCAGTTGTGCGGCATGTCTCCCACTTTTTTGAAGGGTTCACCCTTCGGCGACTGCTCCTCGCGCCAGGCCAGGAGCGGTGAGGCATGGTTGGCAAAGGCATAGAGGCTGTTCGCAGCCTTCGGCCCTTCACCCTGCCACAACCAGGCATGACCATAAAAGGATGCAAAATAGTTCCAGAAACCTTTGGCATCCCAACCGGTACCGTAAACCATTCCTTCCCGCTCGGTGGCCTCGAGCATCCTGAGGTTACCATTGACAAACGAATCCTTGCGATCAAACAACTGGCCGGGGTATACGGCCTGGCAAAACGACCACTGTGCTCTCTGGGGCAGCGTCTTGGCACCCTCAGAACCCATCAGTGTTGGCAGGTAGGAATTCCCTGTCGAATCCGTGAGCATATCCCGCTTTGCCGTTTCCCTGAAACGCGAATAGAAATCGGAATAAACCTTTTCCCATTTTTGTGCCTCGGCTTCCTTTCCAAGCCAGCGTGTAGCCTGAATGAACGACTTCATCCCCAGCAGGTTCCAATAAACATTGGTGTATTCCTGTCCGAAATTTAAACCCCCATCGATGGTGCCGGCCGGCATGAGACCGTCGTTAAGGGGGGTATCATCCTTCCAGGAATCTTCCCTCAATTTGACAATATAGGCCATTGCCCGCTCCAGTTTGGGCCATTCCGATTCCAGCCAGGGCTTGTCCTGGGTGAGCATCGCATGGCGCACTGCGGTCCACGTGATGATCCCGTTCTCTTTCCAGTATTTCTCCATCACCTCAAACCGGCCATCCTCTTTCTGGAAGGATAAATTGTATTTGACCCCGTTGCGGGCTTCGCTGCCGGTGCCCAGAATCGTAGCTGCTTCAAGCAAAAATGCGCCGTCCACAATCCACAGACCACGGTAGCAGGTGGGTCCAACCTGAAAAGCTGGCAATGCATTTTTTATTTCCCTCGATTGCCAGATATTCCGGATGGAAGCATCGATCAGGTTTTGGATACCCTTGTCGGGAACCGAGATCCTGCCATAAGGCAGATCTGCAGATTTCCAGTAGGATACAGCCTGACTCCTGCACTGTTCCGCTTCATCGGTTGTTCGGGGCCATTCAGCCAGCGCACCGCCCCCATAAAGAACCACGGCAAAAGTGAGTTTTTGTCCCGGCTCCAGAACCACCGGCTTCAGGGTAACCCGGTTCTCCTGACCTGATGTCGTCCGGGATGCTGTATCCAGCGGCATGGTGCAGCCGAGCCTTTCACGGTTGTTCAGGATAAAATGACCGTTGCTGAACTGAACCGGCAGGGTGCTGTTTATACGGATCACTGGCTCCAGCGTGCGTGTATGATTGCTGTTGTTTTTTACACGGATGATAATCAAGTCATTACGCGGATTTTCCTTGCCGGCACCCCGGTCCATCTCAGGTTCATCGGAGAGCGGAGTGGCACTGGCCAGTTCAGCTTCGGGAATTCGTGTCACAGCGAATGCTTCCTCGGTGACCTCCAGATTCAGATGCTGCTTTTGGGTAATGACAATCGGAATACGAGGCGAGAACAGTGCCTGTCTGATCCGTGCCAGATTTTCTGTCACCTCAATTCCGATACGCGTTCGGGGTTCCCCGTACTGGTTCACCGGAAACTGGTGAGTCACCAGGTTACCCTGCTCATCAACAAGCGTTTTAAAAGGATCGTCCGGCAGACAGATCGTGCTTTGCCAGAAGGGCGGAGCAAAGCGGAAATCAACGCTCCGTTCCTGGGAGTTAGCTTGATACAAGGTGCCGAATATCAGAATAAAGCAAAACGAGATCGTCTTCAGGGTAACGTGTTTCATGAGTTGCAAGGGTTTTGTTGTTTAGGTTCCGGTTCGATCTATTGAGGTTTGGCGAAAACCTGTGTCCAGTACATCCCCGTGAGCCAGGCCCCCATCTCAGTGTATGCCGGATTCATGATGTTGACACAATGTCCCGGGCTTTTCAGCCACTCTTTCATCACCTCATCTTCGTATAGAGCGCCATACGCCACGTTTTCGCCACAGGCCGACCAGAAATAATGCTGTGTATAGATCCGGTCGTCCACATTTTTTCCATCACTCCCGGTATGGCTGAAGAATTGATTATCAAACATATCCTTGCTGTGGTCACGGGCTGCAAGTTCCAGTTGTTGATTCCATTTTACCGGGTTGACAGCCTTGTACCATTTTGTGCCGCAGAATCTCCCCTTGTTCCGGGCACTGTTCACCTCCCTGAGCAATTTCGACCGGCTGAACATAAGTTCATCGCCCGGCTCTTCTGCCGAGCAGGAGGCGGTGAATAGCAGGAACAGCAAGGCAAGAAGACTATGAGACCAAGAGACTGTAAGACCAAGAGACCAAGGGACTGAGAGACCGAGAGACCGGGTGAATAGGGAAGCCATGAGTTTATTCCAGTTGATTAATGAGAATTGCGGGTTCAAAGATCTGGCCAACAATCAATTGCCTGTTCCAGATTAATGCCGCAGAGGCGGCACTGATGATCCCGCCGTTATCGGAATAAAGAACGGATGAACTGCCGGTTGTAGTATCGATCTTCAGAACAAGGGAGGGGGAGGGCTTTTCCCGGTTGCCCACATGACTTATGAATTTCAGCGGTTTTGCATGGCTGGTGGTCAGGAGAAATCCATCATATATCCTGATATTATCCCCGCCCTTGATTTTAGTGAGTGTTCTCTTGTCAGCCAATGCCCCGTTTTTATAGGTATACCGATACAGGCGGTTCTCAAGCGAGCCGCAAGCATAAAGGTTTTCGCCCGACCCGGCCAGTCCGGCGGGCATCCCAAGTTTCTCAGCTACGACATTCCAGTTGCCAATCCCGTCGAATCGGACTATATTCCCGCGTTTCAACCTGAAGATCTTTTCGGCCATGCTGCCGCGTCTGGCTGCATCATTGCACACCAGAATGCTGCCATCCGGATAGGCCTGAAGTGCATTTGGAGAAATCAGTAAATTATCGTGGAAGACCTTCTCGAAAAACAGGGTATCATTAGAAACCCGGTAACGGAGCACGGGGTGATACCGGGCTACCTCATCGTGACTGATCACAAACAGGTAACGGCGGGAATCAAGGGTGAGCAAGCTTATCCCGTGCGGCCTGAATACCAGGCCTGCGGGTTCATGGACCCTTTTCAGCGTCTCCACCTTGCCGCTCTCCAGATAAAAGGCCTGTATCTCACCGTAAGCCGGATACTCCTCCCTGCGCCCGGCGCAAGAGATCAGTACCCTTGGCGGGTTGTTCAGCGAATCCAACACCAGGTCCTCCGGACCGTAGCCGGTTGTCCGTAGAGACGCATCATTATGCGTCTCTACCTCGAGACTAAGAGACCAAGAGACTGAGAGACTGTAAGACGGTAAGACGGTAAAAATGGTAAAACAGGAGATCAGGATAACCCTCCGGCTCAACCATTTCAACCTTTCTTCAACCATTTCAACCATTTCAACCATTTCAACCATTTCAACCAATTCAACCGTTTCAACCAATTCAACCGTTTCAACCAATATCACATTTCCACATTCCACATTCCACATTTCACCGGGCAACACGGGCGCACGCGGTGCGCCCCTACCGGACAACCACCTTTTGGACGATTTCATACACCAGCGGGAACTGCGCATCGCCCAGGCCCCATGGGGTTTCCTCGGGTTTCCAGCCCAGCCGCATCAATGCTTTTTCTGCAGCGGACGGATTATTGCTGTATGCGGCCACTGACCATAGCATGAGCGGACTTGCCGGCTGAACTTTCATCCAGTCGGTAAGGAAACGGTCGCCCTCAAGCTCCCGGTTCAACAGAACCTGCGACAGGGCAGTCAAAACATAGGGACTATCCCAGGCCGGCTTGTTCTGAGTCGTCCAGTTTACCAATTCATTCAGATATTTAGCTCCCTCTTCAGGCCGGTCGGTTTGTAAAAAGATGACTCCAGTCAGATAGTTCTCAATCCGTTCATCGGTCACGTAAGGTTTTCCAACCCCCAGAGTTTCCGGCCATTTCCGGGCCTCCTCAAGATCTTTCAAAGCCCGTGCATATTTCTTTTGAACGAAGTTGTCGAGCGCCCTCAGGATCAGTGCCGACCGGTATATCTCATGCCCCTCGCGGGCACCCTCGGCAGGCAGCAGGATCAGGCTCCCGAGAATGTCTAAACATTTATCATACTGATGGTTATAGAGTTCCGTCTTTGCCCTTTCAAACTCCAGGATCATATGCCCTGGTATCTTTTCCGTTCCTTTCCTGGCTGTTTCAAGCGCCTGACCCCAGGCCCTCTTGCCCATGTAGTAGCCGGTCAGGGCTTGCCAGGTCCGCCATTCAGTGGGTTCAAGGGCATTGGCGCGCTGGAGATCCTGAAGCACCATCCCATCATTATATCCTGTGAAAAGCTTTGCCCGCGTCAGGTAAAAATGCGACTCAGCCGGTTCATCCTTGCACGACCTGAAAAGGTCGCGTGCCTTGGCCGAATCATCCAGGTTCCAGCGCATGAGTCCCATATAGTATCGGTTCCGCCAGTCGGGAGTTTTAGCCTCAAGAGCTTCAATGGCACGAAGGGTTTCCGGGCGCCAGGGGAAGGAGAATTTGGTTGAAATGGTTGAATTGGTTGAAATGGTTGAATTGGTTGAAATGGTTGAAATGGTTGAACTGGTGGTAGGGGAGGACCCATGTGTCCGCCCGGTCAAATAGTCCGCCCAATAGGTTACCTCCGGCACTTTCGGCGCCATTCCAAGGAGCCTTAGAGCATCATTTGTTCGTTTGAAACCGGCATAGAAAATGGCCAGCTCCAGATAGGTCTGCCCGGGAAATTCATTACGAATCAGGAAAGTAAAGTCGGCGAGATTTTCAGCGGTTTCCTGAATCAGGTACCTCTCAAACCGGGCAAAGTGGTTCAAGGGATCGATTGCCAGCAGTTTATCGGTTCCGGTTTTTGCCTGATCTTTTTGCCCGGATAACCGGTTTGCCAGGATCTCAAGTTGTATCGCCTTGATATTATAACGGTTAAAATCTTGTGCCAACGCCGTATATTTTAATGTCTGGTCAAATTTCCGGAGTATCAGGTAAATTTCAGAGATCTGGGTATAAGCCGCTGAGCGATATTCCATCGATCGGGCCGAGATTCCGAAAGCCTCCAAAGCCTGGTAGAATCCTTTCGACTCTTCAACCATTTCAACCTCTTCAACCATTTCAACCCCTTCAACCATTTCAACCCCTTCAACCATTTCAACCTTCTTAACGATCCCATATAAATAATTAGCTTTCGGATCGTAGGTATCCAGTCCTAGGGCGGTTTGTAGCAGCTCTCCAGCCAGGTTGGGCTTGAGAATCCTGATATACTCCTCGGCAAGTCCGGTGAGGGCTGGAATATACCGCGGATCTTTTGCCAGCGTTTTCCGGAAATAGTCTCGTGCCTGCGAGTATTCCCGCTGACGGCTGAATTCGGTGGCCTTCATGAACAAGCCCTGTACCGAGTTCCAATCAAACTGCGGCGATACCACCGGCCGGTCGAGATCGCGATCTGCCTGGGTAGACGGCGTCCAGTGGAGGCGGGAGCCGATGCGGACGGCCGACAGATGACCGCCGACGGCCGACGGATGACCGCCGGAGCCAGCAGAGTAGGTGAAAAGTTCCAGGGGCTTGAGATCGAGAACGACCTTTTCACCGGATCCATCTGAATAATCAACAAACAGGGTGTCTTTCACAAATTCCAGCGGGCAGAACCGGATTACAGCGGTCGTCGGTCGGCCGTCATCGGTCACATAAAGCGTCCCCGCCCTCGTCACCTCCGTCACCCCACCCGTCCCCACCACCGGGAACCAGTATTCGGTAAATCGTTCGCTGGTATTAGAGGGGAACGACATATGTTTAAAAGGGGTATAAGTGCTGACGGAACCTTCTTGGTTAAACAGGATACCGGTTTGAATTTCAGTGTATTGCATGTTGCCGGGCTGATCCGTGAGAAGATCGGTCCAGAGGGCTCCCTGCGGGCTCAGCGACCAGATCCAGATCTTTTTACCCAGTTTTTCAGGATAATCGTTCCAGTGGCCGAATCCAAAGTTGCGGGTCGAATAGAATCCGGCGAAAAAATCGGAATAGGTCCCGAGAACATGATAGCTGTGATCGGAGCCATAATTGTTCTCAACATAATTGGAAATGTTTCGCCCATCTTTCAAAACGGGCCAGGGCGACTGCACCCCGTCGTGCCCGATGTAATGGTCGCCCGGGAAAATGTATTTCAGATCCGGAGCTGCATCGGCAGCTGCGGTCGACCACTGATACTTTGAGGTCGACAGATCCATGGGATTGTACCAGAAAGCATGCGTTTCAACCCAGGCCTTGTCTTTCGGCAGCCGGATCTCAACGCGCCACTCTGTCCTTGAGGTGAGATCCATGGCTCCGATCCAGCAGGAAACGCTTCCATCCGGATTGGACCGCACCAGGTAATCCACCGGACTGGCGGTGGTGGGCGCGTGGCCTATTATTCCGAAATTAAACTCGATTCCACCGGAAGTCCAGGCGCCGCGCATGGATATATCCCTGAATTTCACCACTTTATTCAGATAGAGGAACTCCTGCCCTGTCGATTTCTCAATGGCGCCAAGAATCTTACCCCCCATCTCCGGGGCGATTAGGACCTTAACCCAGTCATTCTCAAGCTCCACGATTTTCCAGTCGCGGTTAATCCCTTTGGTGCTGAATCCGTCAAAGCGGAAATAGGGATAAATCTTTCCGGTACGCGCTACCGGATTCGGATCCCCAAACGGGTATGTGAGAAAGGTGCGCGAATATTCCTTAAAGGACGCACGTAGAGACGGATTATTATCCGTCTCTGTATTATTATCCGTCTCTACCTGGGCAAACAGGTGAACAGAAAAACATGAAAGCAGTAGAATCAGGGCTATGTGGATCGTTTTCATAGAATACTCGTTTTGTACGAAGGTAACAAATAGGTGAATAATCAGGAAGGATTTGTAATTTAACGGGATCAACGGCAAACTATGGAAAAGGGGACCTCAAAAAACCCTGTTGTTTCAGTTACTTGGGCGGAAGATACAGATAATCAGAAGATTCTGGAATTATCACCCCGATGTTACCAGTCAGGCATGATTACCATGTATCCCGACCGTTCCCCTGTTTTCAACCGTCTCCACAAGCTTATTGACGTGGAGTCCTACCATTCCCTCGCCGTGGTTGGCGATCGGGCAGTCGGATTGCTGGGCACCATCCATGAAACGATGTACTTTAAGGATCAACCCATCCGGATGGCCTATTTTATGGATTTTAAGGTTGATCCCGATTTTCGTCGGGGACTTACTGCCTACCGGATGGTCAAACACACCATTGAGAAGGAGGTGTCCGACGGAACCCGGTTAGGGCTGGCAACCCTGTTGAAAAACAATGAGGCTCCGATGGCCTTCACAAAAGGCCGCATCGGTTTTCCGGCATCACTTTATCTCGGTGATAACCGTGTCTTTAGTTGCGTTCCGGTCAGGATGCTAAAACCAGATCAGGCCTATACCATAGAAGTTCCAACCGAAGCCGATATCTCCGAATTGGTTGATCTCTATAACAGATTCTATTCCACCTACCGGTTGGCTCCACGGATGACGGAAGAACTTTTCCACCATTATACACGAAATATCAAAGGTTTAAGCCTCAGCGAATTCCGGGTTGCCCGGCGGGAAGGGAAGGTCCTGGCTGTTATGGCATTATGGGACGAGGAACCCTACCGGCGTTACTGGGTCACACGTTCAAACATCAGAGTCAAGCTGATTTCAGCCTTGGTGAAGGTCTTGTCCCTCTTCACCCGGGTACCGGAGCCGATAAAGATCAATAGTCCACTGAAACAGCTTTCCGTCGTCCTGTATGCTCACGATCAGTCCACTGCAGCCCTCGGAGCACTCTTCCGCGATGCCAATAACCGACACGTCGGAGGCCATTACTCACTGATACAGGTTCAAATCCACGAAGATGATCCCGCCAACGCCAGCCTGAAAGGCCTCACCGGTATCTCAATCTTCAGCGAAATACACCTATTCACTGATACTCACCAGCTCGCGAGGGAGATACAAAATGAACCGGGGGTGGTGCACCTGGAGTTCCCGAATTATATTTAGTAATTGGCCTCGCTGTGCTCGGCTAAATGGCTCGGCTAACGCCTCGCAAATTGGCTCCCTGCGGTCGCTAATTGGTTCGCTGACGCGAACTAATTGGCCTCCCTTTGGTCGGCTAATTGGCTCTGGCGATAATTAGCGCGTAGCGCCAATTTGCGAGGCGATAGCCGAGCCATTTAGCGAGCGCCAGCGAGCCAATTATTTAAAATCAAAGTAGTTAAATGCATTGTAGTAACACACATCCAGCACCACCCTCCCAAAGAACGTCATATCATCGGGCAGCTCGCCGTTTTCCACATCCCTGCCAATCAGATTGCACAAAATGCGCCGGAAATACTCATGACGGGGGTAGGAGAGGAAGCTGCGGGAGTCGGTGAGCATTCCAACGAACCGGCTTAGCAAGCCCATGTTTGACAGGGTGTTAAGTTGTTTTTCCATGCCATCTTTCTGGTCGAGGAACCACCAGCCTGAACCCCATTGCATTTTGCCCGGCACGGAGCCGTCCTGAAAGTTGCCGGTCATGGTGGCAAATACCTCGTTATCCCTGGGATTGAGGTTGTACAGGATGGTTTTGGCCAGTTTTCCTTCCTGCCCAAGCCGGTCAAAAAACCGGGCCATCGGGAGGGCAACCGGTTCATCCCCGATTGAATCGAAGCCGGTATCAGGCCCGAGCAGCCCGATCATCCTGGTGTTTGTGTTGCGCATGGCCCCGATATGGAACTGCTGAACCCAGCCTTTTTCAGCATCCATCACGGCAAGCTCATAAAGCATGGCCGATTTGAATTTCCGGATTGCCTCTTCGGAGATCGGTCTTCCGGATCTGGCCTGATCAAAAATCCGGCTGATCTCCTGATCGGTGTATTTCTCTGAATAGAAGGTGTTCAGTCCATGATCCGAAAGGCGGCAGCCCATTGAGTGAAAAAAATCATGACGGTTCCCAAGCGCTTCAAGAAGGTAACGGAACCCTTCAATTTCAATTTCGGCTACGGAAGAGAGTTTATCCAGATATAAATTCCAGGATTTTGGATTCTCAATGGACATTGCCTTGTCGGAACGCCAGGTCGGAAGAACTTTGATACTCCAGTCCGATTCAGCAATCTGGCGGTGTGCATCGAGTGTATCAAGAGGATCATCGGTAGTGCACACCACCTCCACGTTCATCTTCTCGAGAAGGCGGCGGACTGAGAAATCGGGGGTTTGGAGCAGTGCGGAAGCTTTGTGGTAGATTTCGTGACCTGTGACGGGTGACAGGGGATCGGTGATGCCGAAGTACCTCTGGAGTTCGAGGTGGGTCCAGTGATAGAGGGGGTTGCGGACCGTGCAGGGAACCGTTTCGGCCCATTTTTCAAATTTCTCCTCATCCGTTGCATCCCCGGTAATGAATTGTTCCGGTATGCCGTTTGTCCGCATGGCCCGCCATTTATAATGATCACCCCTAAGCCACGCTTCCGTCAGGTTGTTAAACCGATGGTCCGATGCGATCAGCGCCGGATCCAGGTGACAATGGTAATCGATGACAGGCATTTGCGCCGCATAGTCATGGTACAACCGTTCCGCTGTGGCGGTGGTCAGCAGGAAGTTTTCGTTGAGAAATGGTTTCATAAGGGTAGTTTTCTGGTTTATTGTAACCGGTCCCCGCTTTCGCGGGGATGACAATCGCTTCTGGTTTATTTAAGGTCTATGGCATGAATGCTTGGTTTCTTTTGTGGGGTATCGGGTGTCGGGTGTCGGGCATCAGGATAGGGGTAAGGGGCTCTCCGATGTCATCCTGACGAAAGTCAGGATCTCCTGCCAGTTGCTCCGAGGCTGGGGATCCCGGCCTTCGCCGGGATGACACTTTCGAAGAGCCCTGTTCCCAACACCGGATACCCGAAACCTGAAACCTGCTACCCATATTGTTTACACACTATACGTCGTACTCGCAGTATCCCCGCCGCGACCGGTCCAGTTGGTATGGAAAAATTCTCCCCGCGGGTGGTCAATTCGCTCATAAGTGTGGGCGCCGAAATAATCGCGCTGGGCCTGCAATAGGTTTGCGGGTGAGGTTGCGCAGGTGTATCCGTCGAAGAAGGTGAGCCCGGCTGCCATGGACGGAATAGACACGCCATTTAAAATCGCTTCTGATACGATTCTGCGCCATGAGCCCTGTGCCTTTACCATTTCATTTTTAAAATATGAATCCAGCAACAGGTTCTCCAGACCGGGATTCCGGTCGAAGGCCTCCTTGATTTTTCCCAGGAACGCCGACCGGATGATACAGCCACCGCGCCACATCTGGGCAATCCCGCCATAGTTGAGCTCCCATCCGTACTCTTTGGCCGCAGCCTGCATCAGCATATATCCCTGGGCGTAAGAGATAATTTTGGAGGCGTACAGGGCCAGGCGCAGATTATCGATGACCGACGACCGACGACTGATGACCGATGAAAGACCTTCTCCATCCGTCATCCGTCTTCTGTCATCCATCGTCCGTCGTCCGTCGTCCGTCGTCCGTCCTCCGTCGTCTGTCATCCGTCGTCCGTCATCCGTCGTCTTATACATTTCCGCCGCACCTACCCGTTCCTCCTTCATAGCCGACAGACATCTGGCAAAAACCGATTCGCCAATAAGAGTAAGCGGAACGCCCAGATCGAGAGCGGCGACTCCGGTCCATTTACCTGTGCCTTTCTGACCGGCGGTATCCAGAATCTTATCCACCATGGGCTTTCCGTCAGTGTCGGTGAAAGCCAGGATATCCCTCGTGATCTCTATCAGGTAGCTGTCCAGTTGCCCCTGATTCCACTCTTTGAACACCTGATGCATCTCGCCGGCACTCATGCCGTAAAGGACTTTCATGATCTGATAGGCTTCACAGATCAGCTGCATATCGCCGTATTCAATGCCGTTATGCACCATCTTGACGAAATGTCCGGCACCCTGCTCGCCAACCCAGTCGCAGCAAACCGATCCATCGGATACCTTGGCGGCAATGGCCTGAAATATCGGTTTTACAAACGGCCAGGCGGCTTTGGATCCCCCCGGCATGATCGATGGCCCTAGCAGCGCACCCTCTTCACCCCCGGAAACTCCGGTTCCGATGTAAAGCATGCCCTTGCTTTCAACATAAAGCGTCCTTCTTGTCGTATCCGGAAAATGCGAGTTTCCCCCGTCAATGATGATGTCGCCGGGTTCCAGAAGCGGAATAAGCAACTCGATGAAATCATCCACCGGCTTTCCTGCCTTGATCATCATCATAACTTTTCTGGGACGTTCAAGCGAGTTTACAAACTCCTCCAGGGAGTGCGTGCCGGTTATCCTTTTTCCCCTGGCCCGATTTTGCAGAAAGGAGTCAACCTTGTCGGTAGAACGGTTGTAAACGCTTACCGAAAAGCCTTTGCTTTCCATGTTGAGGACCAGGTTTTCGCCCATGACGGCCAATCCTATGAGACCAATGTTTGATAATTCCATAATATTCTGATGTGTTGATTGGATGATGTGTTGATGTGTTGATTTGATGATTTGATGATGTGATGATGTGATGATTTGTTGATGTAATGATTAGTGGAGAAAGCCGAGTGATGTGAGTTTCGCGCCCAGGTCCCCGGCGGGGAAGGGGTCGATTTGATAGGCGGTGAATTCTCTCCTGACGGGATAGTTATTGCGTTGTTCCTCGAAAGTTTCCGGTAATTCCCGCAGGCGGCGGTCGTCCGCGAGGATGTCATAGGTGGCCAGGAGAATTTCGTGAAGCGTGACGCGTGACTCGTGACCCATAGAAAGGACCGCTGACGGAAGACTGACGACCGATGGGGTTCCGGCCGTCGTCGGTCGTCGGTCATCGGTCAAATCAAATTCTCTGATAACCGCCTCCACCACCATTCGTGTCGCATTCAGCTTTCCATCCTGCGAGTAGCCCGCGATATGGGGCGTAGCAATCTCAGAGATTGCCAGCAGCTTTCGGTTAATGTTGGGTTCATTTTGCCAAACGTCGAGGACCAGTGACCAGTGATTGGAAATCTGCGAAGCACCGCTGTCATCCCGGCGAAGGCCGGGATCTCCGGATTGGAGCTCCGAGGAAGGAGATCCCGGCTTTCGCCGGGATGACAGTAAGGAGGCCAGGCCCAGAACTTCTTCTTCATCAATAACCTCTCCTCTTGAAGTATTCATCAAGATGGCCCCCGGCTTCAGTGCTTCGAGAAATCCCCGATCCACCAGGTGCCAGGTTTTATCCTCGCCATCGCGGTTCAATGGCACATGAAGGGATACAATATCGGATTGATTCAGAAGGGTTTTCAGATCCACAAAACCCTCAGGGCCTTCCGTGCGTGCACGCGGCGGGTCAGTAAGTAAGACCTTCATTCCCAGTATTTCTGCAATACGCTGCACCTTGGATCCAACATGCCCCACACCTATGATTCCCAATGTTTTATTCGTAAGGTCGAATTGATGTCGGTTGGCCATAATTATCAGTGCAACAGTTATATACTGCGCTACAGATCCCGAGTTGCACCCGGGTGCATTGGTCCATTTGATTCCTGCGGCCTGGCAATAATCAGTATCTATATGATCAAAACCGATGGTTGCCGTTGCAATGAACCTGACGGCAGTACCCTCCAGCAGTTCCCGGTTGCACCGGGTGCGGGTCCTGGCCATCAGGCAGTCGGCATCCAACAAATGCTCACGGCGTATCTGTCCGCCGGGCAGGTATATCACCTCAGCAAAGGGCTCCAGGATTCCCCGGATAAACGGGATTTTATCGTCAATGACTATTTTCATCAAATCTTGAATGAGTTGACCAGAGCCCCAGGGACGGATTGCTGATATAAAAGAATTCCCCGCCGGATGCACTATGGTTGATGCCATCCGCTAAATTATCGGGATGATATTTTCTCAATTCAGTGGCCAGTTCACCATATTCAAACCCGACACTTCCGATCTCCTTTTTTGACAGGAATCCCGGACAATACCTGATGCGGAACCTGCCTTCGCTGCTGCCGTGGATGAGGTGTGCGGCGGCGCTGAGGTTGCCGGCCAGTTCGGGGTTATCCTTCACTGCCTGCAAGGTTTTGGGGGTGCCGTAATAACCGTATTTCCGGATCAGCCGGTCGATCTCCCGGTCCTCCCCGAACTCCTTCACACCCGGCGCCAGCACGATCAGCTCGCCGCCATCCGCGATGGCCATGCGCGTGCGGTAGATCGATTTATTTCCCAGCCAGGTGCTGCGATATTCATCCGGATCAAGATAAACCACCACCTTTTTCAGGGGTCTGTCAATCAGATTAAAATTGACTTTTAAGGATAATTCTGCTGCTTCGGTAAAAACTGCCTCACCAGAACCGATGAACAGCCCGCGGGTTGCCAAAGGCTTTTGCCCTGACCTGTCATCCCGGCGAAAGCCGGGATCCCCTGCCTCGGAGCCGGAGGTTGAGATCCCGGCTTTCGCCGGGATGACAGAGGGAGCGGCGGCAACCACGGTATGGACATAAACAACAGGCAACTCCGAAATAAACTCTTTTGCAGCGAAGTTCAGGACCTTCCTGACCGGGTTGCTGGCCCGTCCCATGATACGCTCCATGCCGAAAACCGCACCGAGAAAATGACTTTTATTGATGCTCTCCGGACCGCCGCAGCCGATGAGCAGGTTTTTATTGTAGTTGGCCATGCCGATCACCTCATGGGGAACCACCTGCCCGATCGAAAGGATCAGGTCGTGACCACCTTGCCAGATCAGTTTATTGAGCTGCGCCGGCCAGGGGTAGGAGAGGACGCCGCCGGTGATCTCCCCGATGAAAGATGAAGGAACCTCTCCGATGGTAATTACATCGTTCCGCCAGTCGTGAACCCGGAACAGACTGTGTGGAACTCCCGGGAACATCCGGTCGAGCTCAGCCGGTCCCATGGAATTGTGTGTTCCCAGGGCGGGTAAAATATCTGAAATCCCCTCACCGTAATACTCATAGGCCATGCAGGTGAGTTCGCCGGCCCGGGAATGAAACCGGGTGTGATCCGGCGGGATAAGCAGTACCTTTCTCTTCGGCCCCAGCTTATCCAGCGCGGAGTAGAGCCCCCGCCGGAGGTCGTCCCCCGACAGGTCGGCAGTTACCGATCCTTCCCTGTGGTAAATCATCCGGCTAAACGTTTATTTCCAGTGTGGCTGTTCAGGAAGCAGTCTCTCAAAATCCTCTATCAGTTTATCCTGATATTCCCCAATATAGGTCAATGTCAGAAATTTATCGATCCCTTCGGTAAAAAATCGCTCCCAGGATTCCTCTTCACCACCCGGATTAATCGGGTAGAACGGTACGCCGTTGGACTTCGCTGCCTTGTAATCGCCCGGGGCATCACCAATCATCAGGATATGATCATCCGGATATTTTCCTTTTGCCGCATATTTCAGGTGCTCGGTCTTGGTTCCGTATTCCTGGCCAGCAATCACCTTCACATAGCAGGCAATGCCGTGCTCCTCCCACTCGCGTTCAAGGGCTTCAACCGGTGTCTGTGAAACCACCATCATGTCTGCCACATCCTGCAGCCTTTTCAGGCTCTCCCTTACAAACGGGAACGGGGGTATGCCATAAATCATGTCGGAAATATCGGCATTCACTTCCTTCGACCAGGCTAGGGCACGGTTAATTTCCGGGTCATTAACCTCTGCTGCATAAGCCGCCAGCACCGGATTACTAAGGCGGGTTTCCTTCTGGGTCCATGCCTCGAGGGAACTGTAGTCCGGCATCCTGAAATGGCGGGCTTTCACTTCCTTCCTTTCCGCAACCAGCTTCATGGTTTCCACGGCTGTAAGGAACCGGTTGTACCCCCGGTGCTTTGAATAGAGGTTAACGAACTCCCAGGCCTCGCGTGTCACCTTCGACACGGGCTGGAACCCCCAATGCTTGATGAAATTCGGACAAAAACACTCCTTTTGCTTGATCTCCATGGTGTCAAATGCACAACCATCGGAATCAATTCCGATGAAAAAGCCTTTCGTAGGCTTCAGATCCTGTAATAACTCTTTTGGATTCATTTAGTTTTTTTGCTGGTTTGTGTATCCGGTCCCCGCTTTCGCGAGGATGACAATTGCACCGATCGAACCTCAGGGCGTTGTCATCCCCGCGAAAGCGGGGACCGTGTGCCTACCGGTATGCCTCCGGCACATACTTTTCAAGTTTCTGCGCCGCAAATTCAGGCTTGAACCGGGTAAACCTCTGTCTCCCGTTTATCATCGGAATGGATATCCAATCCTCGCCGATGAGGGGCCTTACGTACCCCAGGAATTCATCGGTAACATCAACCCGGTTTGTTGCAATCCATTTCTCGGGAAAAAATCGTTCGGAGAGGGCCACTTTTTCCAGTGGCACCTTATCATAACGAACATGATAGATAATCCCGGGATCACGCAAAATGGTTGCCATCCATCCGTTACCGTCGTACAGAGCAATCTCAACGGCTTTTTGTCCCACCTTGTAGGCCTCCTCCAGATCAACCGTGGAAGCATAGACCATGGAATGCCGCTGGTCGGTTCCCGGCACCTGCCCCCGGGCAGCCCCTCTGGCCTTCAGTCCCACCTCATTCAGGTAATTCACCACCTGCTGATACGCACTCTCCTTCCCCGATCCATAGGCAACATGCCCGAACAAATCTTTCGGTTCTGGAGACGCATCTTTATGCGTCTCTACGACGTACCCCTCACTCACCACCAAAATGCACCTTCCATCCCTCACCAGCTGGTCATTCACCTTATCGGCCATCTCTTCAGCCGAAACGCCTGATTCCGTCAGATAAATCTGAAGCGGAATCTCACGGTTCGGGTCAGCCAGCCGGGAAGATGCCGGTATATAGCCTATTTTTCTTCCCATCGCCTGAATAACCAGCACCGGATCGGCTGGCGAAGAGCCAAGGTTCTCTTCATTTGCGGTTTGTATCAGGTGCGACCAATACCGGGCAACACTCCCGTACCCGGGGGTATGGTCGATCAGGGTAAATTCATCGTCACCAACGTCATTATCAATTGTTTTCGGTACACCGACAGCGATGAGGTCGAGACCGGAAATACGTGCCATTTCACTGACCTTGAATGCAGTATGCTGTGAATCATTTCCTCCGATATAGAAGAAATAACCGATATCATGAACTCGGAATATTTCCATCAATCGCCTGAAATCCTCTTGCTGCTTATCTTTCAGCTTATAGCGGCAGGTGCCGATGCTCCCGGCAGCCGGGGTGGTCCGGAGGAGTGCGATTTCCTCGTCACTCTGCACCGACAGGTTGAGCAGCTCTTCCTTTAGTACGCCTTCGATTCCGTGCCATCCGCCATAAATGGTTCCAAAGGTTTCGGGGAACATTTTACAGGCCTCGATTATGCCCCTCAGCGTGTTGTTAATGACCGGCGAGGGGCCGCCGGATTGGGCGATGATAACGTTCTTCATGGTTACTCCTCGTTAATATTTGTTGCCGGTTGCCGGTTGTTATTAGTTGCCGGTTGCCGGTTATACCTTCATTAGCCAAATTCTCTCAGTCTCTCAGTCTCTCAGTCTCTCAGTCTCTCAGTCTCTCAGTCTCTCAGTCTCTCTGTCTCTCTGTCTCTCTGTCTCTCTGTCTCTCTGTCTCTCTGTCTTCTTCCTAAACTCCTCCATAAGCAGAGTATCCCCCGTCAACGGGGAGTATGATTCCGGTTATGAAGGAAGATGCTTCTGATAGAAGGAATAGCACCGCCCCCTGCAAATCCTCGGGCTGTCCGTATTTCCCCATAGGGGTATTGGCGATTATCTTTTTCCCCCTGGTGGTGGGGGCTCCGGTCTCTTTTTCCGTTAGCAGGAACCGGTTCTGATCGGTCAGGAAGAAACCGGGCGCAATGGCGTTGACCCTTACTCCACTCTGCGCCAGGTGAACCGATAGCCATTGGGTGAAATTGTTGATTGAAGCCTTTGCAGCCGAGTATGCCGGGATTTTGGTCAACGGCCGGAAAGAGTTCATCGAACTGATATTTAAGATCACCCCGCTTCCCCGCTGTGCCATGTCTTCACCAAAAACCTGGGTGGTCAGAACTGTTCCGGTGAAATTCAGGTCGAAAACAAACTGAAACCCTGCCTGATCCAAATCGAAAAACGTTTTCTGATCAGGGAGAGACGCATCAAGAGACGCATCGTGATGCGTCTCTACTGTCGTTGTCGCTTTCGCTGAATTTCCCCCGGCCCCATTGATCAGGAAATCAACCGGGCCCAATTCGGCCAGTATTTTTTCCCTGGCATTCTCAAGTGATTCACGGATTAAAACATTTGCCCCGATACCGATACACCGGGTCTTAAATTCAGACTGCAGATCACCCGCCAGCCGTGCGGCCGATTCCATGTTAATATCCAGAATGGCAGTCTGAATTCCTGCCCCGGCCAGGCCCTTGCAGATAGCCTGCCCCAGGATGCCGGCACCTCCTGAGATTACACAGGTTCTGCCTGCCAAACCGGGAAAAGAAAAATCGTTAGTCATCATGTTTGGTAAAAGTCAATATTTTCTTTGGTGATAATATCAATCGGACTATATTGTATTCTTACTGGTAAAAGCTTAAATACCAGATACCTGCAAAGGGTCATGATGCTGTTGTACCCCTGATCATCAGGTTTCTGGCTGATCAGGAAATCAATTGTGCCATTCTTCAGATATTTCCGGTTCGCCTCCGTCAGGTCATAACCGATCAGGATAATTTCCGATTTATTACGTGATTCCATATATTCGGCCACCACAGATGCCCTTGAACTGGTGACGAAGATCCCGGCTATATCCGGTTGTTCCGCCATGGCCTTATCGAGGCTGGCTGCCGGCTCTCCCGGTGCAGTCAGGTCAATCGTCAGCGTCCGGATCGAAATATCCTTGCTCGGCGTACACTTACCGATATACCCTGAGAATCCTTTTGCACGGCGCGACAAGTGATGTATAATCCCATCCGGCCTGGCAAGCTTCAAAAGCAGGATTGACGACCCGGGCCGGATGCCGAAGCACATGAGTCGTGCTGCGAGGAACCCGCTTTTCAGGGCATCCTGGCCAAATGCGGACAAATAGTTGCTCTTTCGCAGCCGGGAATCAATTAAAACACAGGGAATTCCTTTGTCATTTAATTGTTTGAGGAATTCTGCAGCCTGATCCTGAAAAACCGGAGCCAGCACCACTCCGGCCGGATTCGATTTCAGAACCTCGGTAAGCCGGGTTTGAAATGAACTCCGACTGTCCATGTCGAACCTGTAAATCTCAATTCCGGTGTTGTAATCACGGATCTCCCGGGCTGCCCGGCGGATTCCCCTGAGCGGCATTTTCCAGTACGGATTGGTAACGTCTCCCTCGGGAATGAGAACTGCAATCCGGTACGGGTTGCGGTTGGCCAGGGATTTGGCCGCAAGATTTGGCGTATAGTCAGATTCCTGAATCAGGCTGAGAATCTTATCCCTTGTTGCCTGGCTAACCTCGCCACGGTTGTGTAACACTCGATCGACGGTTCCGGTGGAGACGCCGGCTTGAAGGGCAATATCCTTGATTCGTATGCGATGAGTCACGATCCGATGGTGAACTTGCAGGACCAAAAATAAATAAATTATTGATTCCGTGTGCGCACACGGAACCTGTATTTCATTCTGAATGTGTCTGAATTCTGAAGTAAGGAAGGGAACGAAGTTCCTCTTTACATTTCCTTACAAGCCCGTCTGAGAATGACCGATGACCGATGACCGATGACTGACGTCGGTCGTCCGTCGTCGGTCGTCCGTCATCAAGCGATCTTCACTTTCCCCACCTTATTCCCCCAGAACGCAAAGTACATGATGAACAGGTAGCACGGAATCACCATCCAGTAAGCCTGCTGGCGGCTGATAGCGTCGGCCAGCTTGCCATAGAGAAGGGGAAGGGTTGCGCAGCCTGCAATACACATGACCAGGACGGCGGATGCAATCTTGGTAAATTTTCCTAATCCATCGAGCGTCAGAGGCCAGATCGCCGGCCACATGATTGCATTGGCAAATCCCAGCAATGAAATCAGGTAAACCGAAATGTTCCCTTTAATCAGAACCGCGGACAAGCCGAGCAGAACGCCGAGAATTGCAGATATGCCCAATGCTTTGGATTGTGATATTGTTCTTGGTATCAGTGCAATACCGAGCAGATAACCAACCACCATCGAGAATAGTGTATAGGAAGTAAACACAATGGCCCGGCTGGTTGCAAAGCCTTTCTCCATCGCATACAGGGCAACGGTGTCACCAGCAATCACCTCGCAACCTGCATACAGAAACAGGGTAATCACGCCCAAAACAAAATAAGGGTACTGAAATACATGTTTTTTTGCCACAGCCCCCTCATTCACGTGCTGGTCTTCCTTATCGGTGTCAATATCCTGCAAGGGCGAATAGCGGACCAGGACTGCCAGCCCTGTCAGCACGATTGCCATGATTATGTAAGGAATTATAACCCGACCCGCAAGTTCATTAAGCAATTCCGATTTTACGGCGGCGTCTGCGGTGGCAGCTACCTGCACCTTAATTTTGTCCACATTTTTCAGCACAATGGCACCCAGGATCAACGGGCTGAGAATCCCGGCGGTTTTGTTGCAAATCCCCATGATGCTGATTCGCTTGGCAGCACTTTCAATGGGACCCAGAATCACGATATAGGGGTTTGAGGCGGTTTGCAGCAGGGAGAGTCCGGCACCCTGAATAAAAAGTCCCGTGAGAAACAATCCGAACGTTCTCGATTGGGCCGCCGGAATAAATACCAGGCTGCCGATTGCCATAACAAACAATCCCAGGGCCATCCCGTTCTTGAATCCGGTTTTGTGGAGGATCCATGAGGATGGAATGGCAAGAAAGAAATAAGAGATATAAAACGCAAACGTTACAAAATAGGCCTGGAAATTCGACAGCTCACAGGCGATGGTCAGGAACGGAATCAGTGTGCCGTTCAGCCATGTGACAAACCCGAAAATAAAAAAAAGCGCCCCGATAATCGAAAGCGACAGAATGTACGAGTTCTTCTGCGCCGTTGCGTTTGCTGTTGTTGCCATGTTGAAGGTTTTGGTTGTTTAGGCGCGAAAGATATAAAAAAAATGACCTATGACCGATGACCGATGACCGACGATAGGAAATGTAACGAGCCAGAATCACTACTTTTGCACTATGAAACCAGCCAGGAATCCATACATTCTTTTCTTTATCCTGATATTGGTCATCGTGTCCTGCAACCCGCGCAGAGTCCCGGAACCAACCTCCACGGACGAGGTGACTGCCGTTATCCCGGAGGAGGAATCTTTCTCCGGCGATGATTCCGATATTCCCTATGCGCTCCTGGTTTCGCCTGAAAATCCTATATCCGGGGAGCCCGTCCGCGTAATGGCAGTCGGGGGCAAGGGAATCCGGAAAGCCAAAATTGAGATCGTGGGCCCTTCATCCGGCGGCAGCACCCGGAAAACAAGACAGGGCGATGGACTCCCTTTCTGGCGCATTGAACAGTTTGAAGCCGGTACCACCGGGCAATATCAGGTTAAGTTAATAGTCAACAGGCAGGAAGTCAGTCGGTTGAAATTCAATGTTTTAGCTGAAAAGATTTCGGCTAAGCCATCAGGGACGATATGGAAAACCAAGCGCGGCTGGGATGCCCCGTACGAAGTTCTTTATTCGGCCTGGGTCAATGCCCTGTTCAGTGATGCCGGCGAAGGGGATTCCTGGCCGGCCCTGCACGAAGTGACCCAGGACCCGGAGCGGAATATCCTGCATAATTATTTAGGCTGGGGCGAAGACAATGCTGCTGGTAAAACCCGGGTGATCATGGAACCCGATTGTGCGGATAATCCTTTCTATTTCAGGGCTTATTTTGCATGGAAACTCGGACTTCCGTTCGGGTATCACGAATCCGACCGGGGCTGGCTCGGAAAAGCACCATCAACCGGACGCTGGATTACCAATGAAACCCCAACGTCCCGGAGCCATCCGGTTCTGTCATTCAATGCTTTCCTCAGGCGACTGATGGATGGTGTCCATTCCGGAACTGCCAGGGCCGCCTTCTCCAATGACCACGCCGATTATTACCCGGTTCCCCTTACCCGCGAAGCCCTCAGGCCTGGTATTACCTTTGCCGATCCCTACGGTCATACCCTGATCCTGGTTAAATGGGTGCCGCAAACCGGCAACAAACCGGGAATGCTGCTGTCAGTGGATGCCCAGCCCGATGGCACCGTGGCCATCAAACGATTCTGGAAAGGGAACTTCCTCTTCGCCACCACCGACGTCATCGGCGAACCCGGCTTCAAGGCCTTCCGCCCGATAACCCTGGATGGTAAAGGCTTGCATTTATTACCAAACCACCTCATACCCCAAACCCCAAATCTCATACCCTTTTCAACCCAGCAACATGGCATGGATCCCGCCGACTTCTACCTCACCATGGACCGGGTCATCAATCCGAAACCGCTGGATCCCGAGACTGCCCTGCTCGACCTGATCCAGGCCCTGCACGAACAGTGCCTGACACGGGTCAACTCCGTTGCCAATGGCGAGAAATACATGCAATCACATCCGGGCGAGGTGATCCCGATGCCCGGCCGGCCGGCAGGAGTTTTTCAGGCAGGAGGGCAGTGGGAGGATTTCTCCACACCCAACCGTGATCTGCGCCTGCTCATTGCCATGGATGCCATATTGGATTTTCCCGATAGGGTTGGTCGCTCGCCCCGGGATTTCAAAATGCCCAAACTGAGCAGCCCCGAACAGGTTAAGCAGAAGCTGGAATCCTTATCAGAAAAGAAAACCAACGAACTCTCGATAACCTACACCCGGTCCGACGGTTCGGAACAAAAACTCACCCTCGCCGAATTGCTCCGGCGAAGGGATGCCTTTGAGATAGCCTACAATCCGAACGATGGAGTTGAAATTCGCTGGGGAGCCCCCGAAAACAGTGAGGAACGGTCAACCTGCCGCCGCCGCGTTTCCGGCTACCAGAAGGAATTGATGCTGAAAGTACGGCCGTGGTTTCAGAAGAGATTGCACCCGCCGACGTGAACGACGGATGACCGATGACGGACGACCGATGTTTTGCATCAGTCGTCCGTCATCGGTCGTCCATCATTTCATCATCTTCCCCAAATCATAGAAATATAAATAATTGTCCACCATCGGGTTGAAAAACAGCACCCGCTGATTGGCCTCATCCAGGGTATACACCTTCATCCAGTCTTCCAGTTGGATACGGGCAACAGGTTTTCCGTCCGTGGTTAAAAGGTACAGGACCGGATTCCCGAGGGACTTAATCTGTATCTCACTACCCTTAACCCCGTCAAACTTCTGGTGGTGCAGGAATGCTGCCATGTATTTGTTTGTAACACAGATGTTCTCGAAGAAGATGGTTAGGTCGAAAATATTGACAGTTCGATCGGTAAAGGTGGGTTTTGGATTCTGCGTATAGCCAACATCAATATTAAGTATCTGAGAATTCTGAGTTCCTGTTTGATAGATTCGGATGCATGGAAACCAGTTGTAAGCCATGGCAATGGTAACCTTATCAGGAGAAATATCGATGGCCTTGGTAAAAAGGTGCCCTTTTGCCCCTGGCGGGACATTTTCCATCAATTCCGGATAATCGATCATAAAACCCGTTGATCCGGATACCGGGTTAAACCAGGCCAGTTCCTTTTCTGACCCGACAACGAGGGTTCCTGCGATCAGCGTGTCATTGATCGTCATCATGTTATTAAACGGAAAAAAGGCCTCCGGAATCCGGCTGCGATTGAGGATGGTCTGGGTAATGGTGAAATCGGGGTTTGGTGCGATCCTGACTTTCTTTACCATCTCCATATCAGAGACTTGGCAGCCTGCCGGGTCCGACCGGAATCCTGATATACCTGGACCATTTATATCTTCCGGACCTTTCCCGATATGACCAAATGCCCCGAGATACTTTAGATCCTTCAGGGCAAAAACGCGAAAAATAGTATCACGGAAGGCGCCCATCGAGATCAGGTACTTGCCCGAAATTATGATTCGCTGCTCCTGATAAAGGACCGGGGCGATCCGGATGGAATCGAGCTTCAGCGTAATGGGAGCCTCAAAAGTTAAGGATTTAGATGAATCGTTTGGTGCTGTTTTAGGGGTGGAACAACCGGGGAGGAGGTGACAAAGAGAGAACAGGAGACCAAGAGAGATGAGGAGAACGGGAATGGATTTCATGAAAGATGATTTGGATTCATCATAAAGGTATTGTTTTGAGGAGACTATTCAAGCTTAGCGGGTTCTTCCAGCCGTCCGCAGACCGCCGTCTGCCGTCCGCCGTCATCCACCTCATCCCCCGGCCCCTTCTCCCGCGCTCGCAAGCTCACGGGAGAAGGGGAGGGAGCATCGGCCTAATTACATAACCTGGCAGGAGCTGACACCCCTCTCCCGTGAACGCAGCGACAGCGGAGTGAGCGCGGGAGAGGGGCCGGGGGTGAGGTAAACCGGCAACCGGTAACCGGCAACCAATCTCGTCAATTCTTCCCTCCTGGCCTCGTTCCCATGTCCAGCACAATCGTCCATCCCTCAGCAATATCCTTGTGGCTGAACCTGTAGTTGGATACCGGTTGGCCGTTGACCATCACTCCATGCACATACTTGTTTTGCGCACTTGCGCCTTGTGCCTTGAGCCTTAATACTTTATTGTCTCCGAGATCGATGGAGACCTCTTCAAATATCGGACTTCCGATCACATATTCAGGCCTGCCGGGGGTCATCGGGTAGAAACCCATGGCCGTGAAAACATACCAGGAAGAGAGCCCGCCGCCGTCTTCGTCGCCGCAGATACCCATCACATCATTGCGGAACCAGGCGTCCATCAGCTGACGAACCCGCTTTTGTGTTTTCCAGGGCTCACCGGCATAGGTATAAAGGTAGGGTACACTAAAGGTTGGCTCATTTCCTGTTACAAATTGTCCCACGATACCGGATGCATCAGGCTGATTGGTAATTGTGGTCCATTTGGCATAACCGTTGAGGGATTCTTCAAACAACTGATCGAGTTTGGCCGTAAATTTCTCCTTACCGCCCATCAGGGTAATCAGTCCATCAATATCATGCGGTACGAACCAGCTGTAGTTCCAGGAGTTGATCTCGGCAAAATAATCGCGGCAGCCGGTTCCGCCGGATGTTTTGGGATCGAAGGGTTCCACCCAGGAACCATCGGCTTTGCGGGGCGACATGAATCCCGTGGCCGGGTTGAACACATTTTTGTAGTTGGCGGAACGCGCCATAAAGAGCTTCTGATCCTCAGTCATTTTCAATTCTCCTGCCAGCTGGGCCAGGCACCAGTCGTCATACGAATGCTCAAGCGTTACTGCAACAGCCTGCCGCTTTTCAAAGGGACCCACCTGTTTCACCGTCTCGGTTTCATCCGGGGCAAGAGCAGGGAACCACCCTTTTTCGCGGTAGAATTTGTCGAGTTCCGTGGCCGGGCCCTCCTGCCAGGGAATCATGGTTCCTTCCATGGCATTCTTTTTCAATAACTTATATGCCCGCTGCAAATCGTACCCACGAATGCCTTTCATCCAGGCATCGGCAATGATCGCTGCCTGATGGTGGCCGATCATGCATTTGGCATCTCCTGATACCTGCGGGAATGTAGGCATCCAGCCGCTCTGTTCACCCATCAGGATATACGACCTGATCATATCGGATTCCCGGTCGGGGCTGATCAGTAAGCGTAGCGGATGGAGCGTGCGGAAGGTATCCCAGCTCCAGTCATCGACATAAAAATTATGGGTGGTCTTAACCGTCTTTTTGTTGTAGGCGCTGAAATAGCGGCCATATTCGTTGATGTTCACCATCCGCTCCATGCACCGGTAGAGGGCGGTATAAAAGGTAATCCGCTGGTTTTCCGTTCCCCCTTTTACCTTGATTTTTCCCAGCTCAGCGTTCCACACATCCCGCCCATCATTCACTACCTTGTTGAAATCCCAGCCGGGGATTTCGTTCAGGAGGTTTTTTCCAGCCTGCGATTCATCGATCCAGCTCAGTCCGTAATTCATCTTCACCTGCTCGGCACCGTTGAACACAAGAAAGTATTTGATTCCCTTGCCTTTAGCTTTGGACCTGTTAACCGTTTTTCCTGATGCATCAATATATCCCGATTCCCTAACCGGCCGGTTGAACCAGATATTGGCATACTGCCTGATGCCGCTGAAAGCCTCGCTGGCCAAAAGGTTCTGTGCATTTTTCAGATCGAAGGTGCCTTCGTCGGTCGTCTGAAATACCAAAACCAAATCAGTGGTGGATTCCGGGGTAAACTGAAAAAAACCGCACCGTTCGGTGGGGGCAAAATCCACGGAAATGTTGTTGTCCTCCAGTAAAACCGAGTACTGATAGGGTGTTACCTTCTCAAAATCATGGTCAATGGCAGAGCTTAGATTGGTTTTCTGAACCGCCTCGATTCCGGATACCGGAATTACCGTTAATACCCCACGTCCCCGGTGCTCCGGCCGGTTCAGCGGGAACCCGTAAATCCTGCCGCCAAGGTAAGAATCTGAAATTCCCGGACTCGTGACCGGAAAAAACCGGACCATCCCATAGGGCCTGTGCACCGTTGGAAAGGTAGGCATCAGCACGTGGCTGATCCCGCCGATACGGGGGTTGACAAGGTCGACGGGGCTGGCAGGCTCCTGCCCGTTGACATTGAGAGTCAACAGCAGTGCAAATGCGAGGAATAGGGCCTGGGTAGGGGAGGACCCATGTGTCCTCCCGTAAGACCCATGTGTCCTCCCGGTTTTATAGAAAATAATGTTCATCATCGTGGTATTTGGGGTGCAAAGATAAGGAACACTATTGTTTCAGCGAGAAAAATGGCCGCTGCGATTAAAAAAGCTGTTTTTATGATGATGTTTTAATTATGCATGTCTTTATCAGGAAAGAAGCGTTGTTAAATTAACCTTAACTTAATTAAACCTATTTCCATGAAAAAGAGATTTTGCAAATTGATCCCGGCGTTTACCATGCTGGTATTACTCTTTACATCCTGTGCAAAGGAGCCCACTGTTAGCGTTATCGAAGCCACGATTGACGGCTATAGTGTGACTTTTTCAGTTGTTGTGACTGACGCTGACACTTACCTTTGGGATTTCGGTGATGGTTCAACCAGCACCGAAGCTGCACCGGTTCATGCCTATGTTTCATCCGGCGATTATACGGTCTCAGTAACAGTTACTGGCAAAGGCGGGGAAGCAACTGCAACCAAGGCCATTAACATCCTGCCCTCCGTTACTGAGATGCTGTCCGGCGGCACCACTGCAACAAATGGCAAAACCTGGGTGTTGAGCACGGGATATGTAGCCGGTGTAAACGGCGGAAGCGTGGTTGACAATGCGATGTTTGTTATGCTTCCAACCGTTGAGAATGTATTGACCGTGATTGGTCTGGGGTATGAGTATGACAATGAATATACTTTTTATGCTGACGGGAAGTATGTGGTGGATGTTAAGAATGAACTGGCTGTTACAGCCGGCATTTACGGAATGGTAAATGGCACCACGAAAGATGTAGGGAATGAATATAATACCCTGGGTATCTATGCAGGATCGTACGTAGCTCCGGCTTCCGCCACCTGGACACTGCATGAGGAAGACCTTGTGGTTAAAGCCGTTGTGAACCCGGTTGGTACGGATGTTCCGGTTCTAACAGAGGACAGGACGATCACAGGCAGAAAATGGGTGGAAATTTCAAGTGATGCTTTTTTCGGAATCCTTGATTTCCCTTCAACCAGAAAATTCATTATCAAGGAAATCACCCCTGAAAAAATGGAGGTTGCCCTGTTTGTTTGTGGATATTTCCCCGATCAGACAGCCTGGAATGTTCCTTCCTATTTCTATCATCTGACCTATGTACCGAAGAATTAGCAGATTATAATAGGGTTTAGAATTGATTGATGTGAGGCTGCAGGATTGCCATAAGGTCGACCTGCAGCCTTTTTATCTTTGTTATCAAATACTTCCTTATATGCAGAAAAGGGCTTTGTTGCTGATATTCATTCTGTTTATATCAGTCTTGACAGGGAACATTACCCTCCTTGGCCAGAACCTCTCAAATCCAGGTTATCATGAGGTTACCATTGAAATGGATGATGGGGTTAAATTAAGCACGGATGTCTTTATTCCTAAGTCACACAAAAAATGCCCGGCCGTACTGGTTAGAACGCCGTACGGGAAGTTTGCGGAAAAATGGATGGGCAGGGCTTTCGGGCTGTTTAAAATTGCCGTTGTTATCCAGGATGTTCGGGGTAAATATAAATCGGACGGCGAATATTACCCATTTAAAAACGAAAGGGAAGATGGCCTGAGGACCCTGCAATGGATCAGGCAGCAGCCCTGGTCCAATGGTATCGTAAGCGGATGGGGAGCGAGTTACGTTGGCTTTACCCAATGGGCAATCTCCGATTCACTCGATTTTCTGGTCCCCTTGCTCACCGGTGCAAACCTCTATGATTTATTTTACCCCGATGGAGTTTTTTCCTTACAGTCGGCCTTTAACTGGGGCTTGCTGAATGCATCCCGGGATCAGAATAAAATTTCTGCTGACAAGATCAGTAACAGTATGCGGATTCTGCCGCTTTCCGCAGCTGATGATTCAACAATCTGCGAAATTCCGTTTTTAACCGATTGGTTGAGTCATGAAACCGAGGACCAATACTGGAAGAACATGTCCTACAGGGGAATGACCAAAGCCCCGGTACTTTGCGTGGCAGGGTGGTATGATGTTTTTCTGAAGGCACAGTTAGCTGATTTCAATCATCTTAAGGCTAACGGAAATCCCGAAAACCGGATGGTCATCGGCCCATGGTGCCATGGTTCGCAAGGGCTTAAAAACGAATATGGAGGTATCAGGAAGACCAGTGATCCGAAGGCGCTCTTTGCGTATACCGTAAAATTTTTGAAAGGCAGGCGAAAAACCCTTTCCTCTCCGCTTAAGGATGCCCGCTACAACCTGTTTATCATGGAAAGGAACGAATATGTGGGCTCTGAATCCTGGCCTCCGGCAGGTACCTGCAACACCCCGTATTATCTTGGTCCTGACAAATCCTTAACTGCGAAAAATCCGGAATTTCAAGGTTCTGTTTCTTACGATTATGATCCTTCTGATCCCCTTCCCAGCCACGGCGGAACAGCCCTCGGCGATCATGTCGGTCCCGCCTTGCAGAATGATAACCTTGACCGTAACGATCAGCTTGTTTTTGAAACCCCTGCGATGGAGAAACCCATGATTCTGCTTGGCGATATATCAGCAACCCTTTGGTTCTCAAGTGATGTTCCTTGCACCGGACTCGTGGTTTGTTTACAGGATGTTTTTCCAGATGGAAGAATTGTCAATATCCAGGAGGGGGCAGCCAAGATTTACCTCTCAGGCACTATACCGCAAAAAAAGGAAGTCTCGGTTTGGGCAACAGGATACCAGATCAATCCGGGCCACAAACTTAAGGTCATGATCACGTCAAGCTGGTTTCCCCGTTTCAACCGAAGCCTTAACGGATGCGAGCCGCTATTCAGCGCTGCCACCCTAACAAAGGCGCATCAAACGGTTTTCTTTGGGGCTGCTTATCCATCCTGCATCAGCCTCCCGGTTTATGCATTTCCTAAAAAATAACTATGATTGTTCGAAGAATTTTTCCCGGGGACCGGTCTTTTTACCATGTATTCATCACCTGCATTCTGATTTTGCTGGATGCGGGCTGCACGGTGAAACAGGAAGCAGGTGGAACGGTTTCATTTAATGATGATTGGAAGTTTATCAGACCGATATCAAGTCCTGATTCTCCCGATTCAATGCTAAAATTGCCGGATTCTCATTGGGAGAGCGTGACCCTTCCGCATACCGCTAAACTTGAACCCCTGATAGTAAGTGGGCAGCAATGGACCGGGATTTGCTGGTATAAAAAGAGTTTTAATGCAAGTCTGGACAATAAAGGCAGGCACATCGGTATTCTTTTTGGGGCGGCTATGCAGGACGCAACCGTTTGGCTCAACGGCAGATTAATTTCCCGTCATCTGGGCGGATACCTTCCTTTTTACCTGGATATTTCGGATGGTATCCATTTTGATTCCGGAAATGAGATCCTGATCCGGTTGGATAACCGTGAGAATACCATGATTCCCCCGGGTAAACCTCTGGGTGAGCTTGATTTTCTCTATTACGGAGGAATTTACAGAAATGCATCCTTAATAATCAAGGATCAGCTGCACCTCACGCATCCGCTCGAAATTGACACCCTACAGGGCGGGGGCGTGATGGTTAATACCGATTCAATCAGCAAAGAAGAGTCAGTAATCAGCATTAGCGTTTCAGTAAGAAACCAGGACCAGGTCAGGAGGTTTTGTGGAATTGAAGCGGTTCTGAAAGACCGGAATAACAAATTGGTTGCAACGGCGAGTTCGGAAATCATTAATATTCCTTCCCTTACGGATATTAGAATTCCTTTACGGATGCAGGTTAAAAACCCCGATTTGTGGTTTCCAGATTCTCCCAGCCTGTATACCCTGGAAACCCGGCTGATTGAAAATGAGAAGTGTATAGAAACTTCTGATATCAGGATTGGTTTGAGAACCATCAGTTTCACTGTACAAAACCGGTTTTCAATTAACAATGTGCCTTTGGAAATTCGTGGCACCAACCGGCATCAGGAGTATCCCTACATTGGTTATGCACTCTCTGATAATGCCCAGTACCGGGATGCCTGGAAAATTAAAAATGCTGGTTTTAATTTCGTCAGATCCTCCCATTATCCCCAATCTCCGGCATTCCTCGATGCCTGTGATGAACTGGGGATACTCGTTATGAACTCCATTCCCGGCTGGCAGTATTTCGGTGATTCGGCATTCTGTGAACTGTCATACCAAAATACCCGTGAAATGTGCCGCAGGGACCGAAACCATCCTTCAGTCATCCTGTGGGAGGCTTCGTTAAATGAATCGGTCATGCCCGTTGATTTTATGCGGAAGTCTCATGAGATTGTCCATACGGAACTGCCGTTTCCTGATATTTATACCTGCGGATGGATCGATTCCGTCTATGATGTTTTCATCCCTGCAAGGCAGCATTCCGTACCCCCTTATTACTGGAATAACTATCCGAAAGCAAAACCTCTTTTTATCGCGGAATACGGTTCATGGGAATACTACGCACAAAATGCAGGATTCAACCAGACCGAATTTACCGATCTGAAACCGGCTGAACGATCATCCCGACAACTCCGCGGATACGGAGAGAGGCAACTCCTGCAACAGGCTTACAATTTCCAGGAGGCTTACAATGATATTCTTAAAGGCCCGTCGGCAGGCTGTTCCAATTGGGTCATGTTTGATTATAACCGCGGGTATGCCTCCGATATTGAATCATCGGGGATCATGGATATTTTCAGATTACCGAAATTCGCATATTGGTTTTATAAAAGTCAGGCAGACGATGATCCTGTCTGCTTTATAGCCAGCTTTAATTCAGCTGTTTCGGCACAATATGTCCGTGTTTTCTGTAATGGTGACAGTGTCGTTCTGTACCGGAACGGAATTCTGATCGGATCACAAAAGCCCGATTGTAATCCTCCGGCAACAAACCTTCCTCATCCTCCTTTTACCTTCCGGATGCCGGCTTTTGAATCCGGTACGCTCAAAGCCGAATCCTACAAGCAAGGAAAAATATCTGCAAAACACACGGTTACCACAGCAGGAGAAGCAGCAAACATCAGCCTTGAGGCTGACTTGAGCAACAAAGAACTCAAAGCCGGGTGCAGAGATATTATTTTTGTTTACGCTTCGATCACGGATCTCACAGGAAACGTCCTTAACGATTCCTCATTACCGATCCGGTTTACCGTAAATGGCGATGGCATGCTGATCGGAGATAATCCTGTGAGGGCGGAAGCGGGTATTGCCACCATCTTGCTTAAGGCAGGAAAATCAGCAGGAAAGCTTTTAGTACGTGCAGAATCTGAGGGTTTAAATCCCTCTAAAATTGAAATAATCTCTAAAAAATGATGCAGGCCGGGTTTTTAAAATCCTTTTGCTGGATTATTATTTTTCTCCTGACGGAGTTATCGGCTTTCCCCCAGAAAGAAAAAATGATCAGCCGGGAAGTGCTGCTCGATAAAATTGAGGGTTATTGGATTGGACAATGTGTTGGAAATTTCATGGGATTTCCTTTTGAAGGAACGTCCCTGGAAGAACCATTGGATATCTTCGTCGACCGCTATTATCAGTTTGATGACGACCAAAGCCTCATGATTAACCGTAAGGATCTGCGGGGATATTGCCCGGTTGTGATCAACTGGCTCGAAGGTGCTTTTTCCGACGACGATACGGATATCGAGTTCGTTACCCTGCATGCACTGGAAAAATATGGACTGGATATTACCTACCCGGAAATCACGGAAATGTGGAAAAGCCATATTAACCGTAAAATCTGGTGCGCCAACCGCACAGCCCGCAACCTGATGGACACCGGACTGATTCCACCGGCGACCGGTAGCAAGCTGAATAATGAAAACTGGTATCAGATCGATCCGCAACTGGTCAACGAAATCTGGAGTATGGTTTATCCCGGGATGATCAGGAAGAGCTCGTCCATGGCAGAATGGGGTGCCCGGATTACCAGCGACGACTGGGGAATTCATCCCACCCTTGCATATGCCGTAATGTATAGTGCAGCCATTTTTGAATCGGATGTTAATAAGCTGGTTAACATGGTTTTACCCTTTATTCCCGATACCAGCCCATTTAAGGAGGGTTTGACGGATGTAATTGCCTGGCATAAACAATATCCCGATTGGAAGCAAACACGTAAACTTATTTTCGACAAATATTACAGATACAGGAAAGGTCAGTATCAGGCGCCTGTCTCCGATGTGTCAGCCCTCTCAAATGGATTGTTTGGCATTATGGCTATTTTGTACGGTGGGGGTGATTTCGTGAAAACAACCGGCATTGCAGTATCTGCCGGATTGGACTGTGATAATCAGGCGGCTACATGTGCCGGACTGATAGGCGTGATGCACGGGGCCTCTGCTATTCCTGAAAGGCTGACTCTCGGAATGTCCGGAACTCAGGTTTGGGATAAGGCATTTAACGACACCTATATTAATTTCACACGGGATGGGTTACCCTCCTATAACCGAATCAGCGAAATCAGCGAAAGGATACTGAAGCTCGCTGAGGCGGGTATCCTATCCCAGGGTGGGAAGATATTGATACGGGAAGGCAGGATTAACTATCTGATCAATACGGAACAATAGCTGAATATCAAATGATGAATTCAAGAAATATATTAAACCCGGGCAGAAATATCGGGATAATCATCTTGTCCTTGCTTTTTTGCGGATTGGTATCGGTTCAATCCAGATCCCAGGAAAGTCACACTGAAATCCTCTGGGACACCTACGGAGTCCCGCATATTTTTGCCGGTTCAGCCGAAGAAATGTACTATGCTTTCGGATGGGCACAGATGCAGAACCATGCTGACCTGATTCTGAAATTATATGGACAGGCACGTGGTCGTGCATCGGAATACTGGGGTGAGGAATATCTCGAAACCGACAAGCAGGTTGCCCTTTTCGAAATCCCGGATCATGCTGAGAGAAACTGTCGTAAGCAGAAAGAGCCCTACAGGTCCTGGCTGGATGCCTTTGTGCGGGGAGTAAATGATTTTGCCAGACGGTATCCCGATCAAATCACGGAAAAGTACAAGTGGGTGCTTCCGATTGGTGGTCAGGATGTAATGGCCCATGTCCTGAGGGTACTCTGCCTGGAATTTATTGCCTATGATGATCTTAATGCCGTGAAGCAGTCTTTTACAAAGGGATCAAATGCTATCGCAATTTCTCCTTCAAGATCAGCCAGTGGTAACGCCATGCTGGTTACGAATCCACATTTGCCCTGGCACGACTTTTATATCTGGTTTGAGGCACATTTGTCAAGCCCGGGATTTACAGCATACGGAATAACCCTCGTTGGGGCACCAACCCTGTCGATGGCCTTTAATGATAACCTGGGTTGGGCTTTTACAGTTAATACCCTGGATGGAGCTGACCGGTATAGCCTGACCCTCAGGAATAGCGGATACCTGCTGGATGGAAGGGAGAAGTCATTCACGATTAAGAATAAGGTAATTAAGGTATTGCAAAGAGAGGGCGGCCTGATCGAAAAGCCTTTTGGATTCAAGTATTCCGTGCACGGACCTGTGGTGCTTGAAGGAAAAGACGGAGCAACCTCCCTGAGAATTGTTGGCCTTGATAATTTCGGAGTATTTGAGCAGTACCATAAAATGGCCGCTGCTTCAGATCTTTCAGAATTTGAGTCGGCCCTCAGAATGCTGCAGAATCCAATGTTCAACATCATATATGCCGACAAGGCGGGTAATATCCTGTATTTGTTTAATGGGAATGTTCCCCGGCGGCCGGTTGGCGATTTTGCTTTTTGGAAGGGATCCGTTGATGGCACGAAATCATCCTACATATGGAAATCAACTCACGGTTATGATGATCTGCCAAGGGTTCTGAATCCAACCGGCGGTTTTATCCAGAATTGCAACGACGCACCCTGGGTTTGCACCTGGCCCCCCGTTTTGGATCCTTCGGAGTATCCGGAGTATATGGCTCCAAAGACGATGTTGCTCAGGCCGCAAAGAGCTGTAAACATGATTAAGGATAATCCGTCAGTCACCTTCTCGCAATTAATTGATTGTAAGCTGAATACGGGTGTTGAGGCAGCCGAGAGGTTTCTTGATGATCTTTTTATTGCCGTTGAACAATATCCCGATTCAATTGCTTTGCTCGCAGTACAGGTACTGAAAAACTGGGACCGGAAAACCGATTCAGAGAGCCGCGGGGCTATTCTGTTTATGAAATGGATGGACAAATTGCGGGGTTCTGATTTTGCAATTCCATGGAGCTTTGAGAATCCCGTTACTACCCCTGATGGGCTGAAGGATTACAGGAAGGCAACAGAATATTTGAAGCTGGCTGCTGCAGAAACCTTAAAAACCTATGGTGCACTGGATATCAATTGGGGAAGCGTGTATCGTTTCCGGATGAACAACCTTGACTTTCCGGCCAATGGAGGACCTGCGCAGTATGGTATTTTCCGCACCATTGATTTCATGGAGGATGTGGATTCGAAGAAACGGGCGGTTTTCGGTGATACCTATGTGGCTGTTACTGAATTCAGTACTCCGGTAAAAGCAATGGTTCTATTAAGTTATGGGAATGCAACCCAGCCCGGGAACCGGCATATCGGTGACCAATTGGAGCTGTTATCAGGGAAGCAACTCAGGCCAGCTTTGCTAAACAGGCAAAGTATTCTGGAAAACCTTGAAAAAAGAGAATCTGTGAGCCTGAACCAGTATAAATAATTTAAATTTGAGAATCTCCGGCAAAAAGGGATTTGGCAATCTTATATGAAAATTCTGAAACAGAATGAAGGCGATGCCTGGTTCATGTTTAGAAATGGCGACAATTCAATGTTTTCGGCCATTTATTCGGAATATTCGCGTAAGCTGTACCAATATGGGTTAAAATTCACCCGGAACCGCATCCTGATTGAAGATTCGATTCAGGATCTCTTTTTTGAACTGCTGAAAAACAGGAAAACCATCGGACCGACGGACAATATCCTGAGATATTTGCTTAAATCATTCAGGAACAAATTGTTGCGACGACTTAAGCAGGAGCAGCGGTACGATCTTAAAAACGAAAGTGAGGAATATGCTTTTGAAGTATTGTATTCCTTTGAGCATGAGTTGATTCTTCATGAGGAGGCCGACTTCAACTTAAAAGTCCTCCGGAAATCCATGCTGTGCCTTACACCCCGGCAGAAAGAAGCCATATATCTTAAATATACAAATGGCTTGAAGTATGAAGAGGTGTCTGAAATAATGGAGATGAACCTGGAATCATGCCGCAACCTGATTTGCAGGGCAATAAAAGCCCTGAGAGAGGCTGTAGAGGGTATGCGCCATAAGATTTAATAGTAATTCCGGGCTAAAAGTTTGCCCGTACTGATGATGTTTGCCAATCAAGTGACTTAATAAGTTAAACGCGACGATCTTCATGAATACTGAAAAATATACCTCCTGCACTACTGACGAATTTGCTCTGGACAAGGCTTTTAGTGACTGGGTTCTGAGCCCCGGAAGAGAGACCGATGAATTCTGGGCTGAATTTCTTCAGAAACACCCTGAGAAAAAAAGTCAGATTAAGGATGCAGCCATCATTGTTAAAGCATTTCAGCCTGTTGAGGAGGAAGTTCCGTCAGATCGTCTTGAGGAAATTCTTGGTGAGATACTCAGGGATACCCACTCCGGGAGAAGGCGTCTGGTTTATTCTGTTTTGAAGGTTGCCGCCGTTTCTATTGCCGTTTTAGGAATATCAGGGCTCCTGATTCTGCGGAACAGCCATCGGGATCCGGACTTATTTACACATGTATCAGATGAGAAATCAGAACAGGGCAGGGTTGTTTTATCAGATGGATCGACTTATACTTTTGATACTGAACAAACCACTATTAAACAAACTGATGCGGGTAAGATACTGATCAACCAGGATACGGTTGAGGTAGCAGCCAATCCAATGAAGAGCAATCCTGATGCGCTGAACCAGATCATTATACCGTATGGATTACGATCAGAAGTAACCCTTTCCGATGGAACACATATCTGGCTGAATTCCGGCAGTAAATTGTCCTATCCGGCTGAGTTCACGGGAAAAACCAGAGAGGTTTATCTGTCAGGAGAAGCCTTCTTTGATGTCGAGTCTGATACCGAAAAGGCATTTCATGTTATTACCAGGGATATCCGGATTGCCGTACTGGGCACCCGGTTTAATGTAACTTCCTATGAGGAAGACGCCGGTATTCAAACGGTTTTGCTTACCGGTAAGGTCAATATCCGAAAAAACACAATTCTGGCAAGAAATGAAGAAATCCTGCCCGGAGAGCGAGTGGTCCTTAATAGGGAATCCGGCGCATTCGTCAGGGATAGACCAGATCTGCAATATGTTACATCCTGGGTGTATGGGTATCTGATTTTTGAGAAAGAACCCACTCCAACCGTTTTTAAGAAGCTTGAAAGATATTATAATCAACCCATCATTACAGAAGAGGGGTTGAGTCAGATAACCTTTTCCGGGAAACTGGACCTGAAAGAAAACCTAAACGAAGTTCTCGAAATAATAGCCTTTGCATCCTCGCTTACAATAACCCTGGATAACGGGCACTATTTTGTAAAACAGTAAGGCCTATGAGTCGGATCGGTTAATTCAAAAAGAGAAACCGGGATGTGCGACCAAACAGACCCCGGTTTCAGTACTTGAGATAACCTTTTCAGGTTAAATGTTTAATTAAAAACATTCAAAAGTATGGGAAAGAAATGTAAAAGCAGATACAACCTGCCTTGTTTCTGCAAAACCCTGATGGTTATGAGATTCACACTATTTCTGGTATTTTTAAGCACAGGCGTATCTTTCGCCACCGACAGCTACTCCCAGGATGCAAAAATCTCCCTTTCACTGCGAAATGTGCCGGTGAGGGAGGTTTTTAGAGCCATTGAGGAACAAACGGAGTTTGTATTCTTCTACCAGGACCAGCAGATTGATCTGGACCGGAGAACCAGCATTGAGGTAAAAGAGAAGGTTATCAATGCAGTTCTGGATGAGATTTTTACCGGCACCCGGAATGTTTTCGTCATCCGGGACCGCCAGATTGTAATCGGAAAATCTGAAAAAAGGATACAGAGCGGAACCGGGAAAATTGAGCCGGTATTTCAAAAAGCCCTGGTGGAGCATAAAGTCACGGGAAAGGTGACAGATGCGGGAAATGGCGAGCGCCTTCCAAGTGTTAACATAGTGGTGGATGGCACGGCAATAGGGACAACCAGCGATAAGGACGGATTATATCAGATCGAAGCACCGTCACCAACCAGTGTCCTGCTGTTCAGTTTTGTTGGTTACATCCCTCAACGGATTCCTGTCAATTCCCGTTCAACCATTGATGTTTTCCTTGTGCCGGATGTGACGGAGCTTCAGGAAGTTGTAACGATCGGGTATGGTATACAGAAAAAAGTCAACCTATCCGGTGCCGTGGATGTGATTACTTCAAAGAATTTAGACAGCCGTCCGGTGAATAACGTGGTGCAGGCCCTGCAGGGATTGGCGCCAAACCTCAATGTGGTGGTTGGTAATGAAGGAGGTGAACCCGGTGGCAAGAATCTCTTGAATATAAGGGGGATAGGCTCCATCAGCGGTTCGGGCGGCACTCCCTATATCCTGGTCGACGGAATCGAACAAAATATCTATAATATCAATCCCGATGATGTTGAAAATATCTCCGTGTTAAAAGACGCGGCAGCATCTGCAATTTATGGTGCCCGGGCAGCATTTGGGGTTATTCTGGTAACAACGAAAAAAGGTAAAACCAACGGTGTTACCCTCAATTATTCCACCAATTACTCGTATGCTTCACCGATTCACCTGCCAAAACCGGTTAATTCCTTGTTATTCGCGGAATACATGAATCTGGCTGCGGCCAATGACGGCGCCGCCCCGGTTTTCCAGCCGATCATCATCGAGCAGATTAAGAAATATCTGGCGGGTGAACTGGAAGACTGGACCATGCCGATACCCTGGTCGCCGAATGGCTGGCTCACCTATGCAGGAGGCTGGGCGAATACCGATTGGTTTAAGGTTGATTATAAGGACAAGGTTCCCAAATCTGTACACAATATCAGTTTAAGCGGCGGGGACGAAAGAACCCAGTATTACATTTCCGGTTCCACTTTTAACCAGGAAGGGCTGCTGAGATTTGGCAATGATAATTATTTCAGGAATAACCTGAATGCAAGGATCAATACAAAGGTTTATGATTGGTTGCGCTTCAACTTCTTAACCAAGTTTAACCGAACCAACCTTGACCGGCCAAGCTACAATAAGGATCAGTTTTATAGTAACATAGCCCGGCGGTGGCCAACCAACGGCGTCTATTTCCCTGACGGGAACCTGAATTACGAAGGTGAACAGTTATGGCTTGAGAGAGGTGGACGGTATGTTGAAAACACCAACGAATTATCGGTTATTCCGGGTATAGAGATCGAGCCCCTGAAAGGATGGATCATTTTCGCCAATTACCGCTGGAAAATGAATACCAATGGCCATACCAATCATGAAGCCAAGGTGGCAGGAACTTTTGTCGATGGATCGCCTTTCTACCTGAGAGCCAATAACAACTACGCCACGAGCCTGTATGAGAGTTTTTACAATTCTCCGAATATCTATTCCACTTTTACCAAGTCTGTTGGTGATCATGAATTTACTGCGATGGCGGGGTTTGAACAAGAGGAAATCAATTATAAATCAGCATATTCCAGGAAAAACGATTTGATAAGCGACCTGAAGCCTTCCCTCGGAACAGCTACTGGAAAGGAATTTGCTTCCGGTACACTGGGGCACTGGGCGACCAGAAGCTTTTTCGGCAGGTTGAATTATAATTTTAAGGGAAAATATCTGCTTGAGTTATCCGCTCGTAACGATGGCTCTTCAAAATTCGAGGATAGCTACCGTTGGGGTACGTTTCCATCGGGTTCGCTGGCCTACATTATCTCAAGGGAAAAATTCTGGGAAAATATCGAACCCTTTGTCAGCATGCTGAAGATCAGGGGTTCTTACGGATCCCTGGGTAATCAGGATGTTGCTAACTACCTCTATATTGAACGGTTACCCATTTACACCAGCCTCCCGTATATAATCGGAAGCGACCGGCCTAATTATGTTGGGATGGCCGGTCTGATTAGTCCGGGATTGACCTGGGAGAAAGTAAGGACATCCAATTTCGGGCTGGATGCCGGCTTCCTTAAGAACAGGCTGACGGTTTCTCTTGATTATTTCATCAGGAATACCTTTGATATGCTCGGACCGGCCGAATCTTATCCTTCAACCCTTGGAACCGAAGTGCCTAAATCAAATAATGCTGATTTGAGAACCAAGGGTTTTGAAATGGTTCTGGGTTGGAGAGATAACGCCGGTGATTTTCAATATGATGTCAGATTTTTGCTGTCAGATGCGACCACGAAAATCATTAAATATCAAAATCCGCAGAATCTGTTGAGTGCTCCCTATTACGAAGGACAAACGCTTGGGGAGATATGGGGATACACCACCCTCGGACTATTCCAGTCTGATGAGGAGGCCAGCAGCTGGGATCAATCTTATATCTCACCGGATGTCTGGCATGCCGGAGATGTTAAATATGCCGACCTGAACGGGGACGGGAAAATAAATAACGGAAGGAACACTCTCGACGATCATGGTGATCTGTCCATTATCGGAAATTCAATGCCCCGTTATTCCTATAGCTTTCTCCTCAATACCTCATGGAAGGGGATAAGCATGAATATGATCTGGCAAGGTGTTGGCCAGCGGGATCTCTGGCTGAATTCACCAAGTTTTTGGGGGGCAGGATGGATTTGGACTGCTGTTGCCTTTGAAGAACATATGGATTATTGGACAAAGGATAACCCTGATGCTTACTACCCGGGTCCACGAATGGACAAAGCCGGGCGAAACCGGCAGGTTCAGTCAAGGTACCTTCAGGATGGTGCATATCTGCGTCTTAAGTCGTTTCAATTGGGTTATGCACTGCCCGGTATCCTTACTAAAAAGGTCTTTATCAACAACATCAGAGTGTTTGTCGTCGGAGAGAACCTGCTGACCTTTACCAAACTGATTAAAATATTTGATCCTGAGGCAACTGGCGGAGTTTACGGAGCAGGAGCCATTTATCCGATTCAGAGAAGTCTGTCGCTAGGTTTAAACGTCACATTTTAATCTTGAACACCATGAAAAGATATATATCATTCCTCCTTCTGAGCGGATTGCTCTTTACAGCATCCTGCAACAAGGACTTTCTGGAGCGATATCCATTGGATGAACTGTCTCCGACGTTTTTTTTCAATAATCCTGAGGAATTGCAATTATTTGCGAACCGCTTCTACACCCTTTTACCGGCACACCAGGGCTATTTCAATACCTTCATGATTGACCGGAACAGCGATAACATAATTCCGGCCGTTTTCGATGCCCGGCTGGGAGGAACCCGGCCACTTCCATCCTCTGCATTAGATGGAGGTTGGACCTGGTCTGACATCCGGCAGGCGAACTATTTCCTGGCTCATTGTGACAGTGCCGGGGGAGTACAGAAGGACATCGATCAAGCAGTCGGTGAGGTAAGGTTTTTCAGGGCTTTCCTGTACTTTGACAAAGTCAGGACCTTTGGGGATGTTCCATGGATCAATAAGCCCCTCAGCACAGATTCGCCGGAGCTGTTCCTGCCGAGAACCAGCAGAAAGATTATTGTGGATTCAATAATTGCCGATCTTGACAAGGCTATAAGTTTGTTATATCCTGCCGCAAAGGCCAGTGACTCACGGATCAACCAGGAAGTTGCGATGCTTTTTAAGGCACGTGTTTGCCTGTACGAGGGAACCTGGGAGAAATATCATGCCGGAACTCCTTTCGGTGTGCCCGGTTCCGATGGTTCTCAATTTCTCCAGCAAGCTGCTGAATGCGCAGGACAACTGATGAGCGGCACCCGTTTTAGTCTGTATAAGGGTCCCGTAAAGGAGGAATACTGGTCCCTGTTCAATCCGTTGGATTTAACCGGGAATCCCGAAGTCTTGCTCTGGAAGAAATTCGATGTCGGACTACAGGTCGTCAATAATGTTTCCAGAATTCTGTCAGGGGGCGGAGGCAATATTGGATTGTCCAAGGGTTTGATAGACAGTTATTTGTGTACCGATGGCATGCCCCGTTCCGTAAGCCCGTTATTCATGGGTTATGATTCGATGGAGTCGGAGGTTGCCAATCGTGATCCACGTCTTGTCCAGACAATTTTTCTTAAAGGCTATGACCAGATTACCAATGCCCCCGGGGATGTTAAAAACCAAAAATTCAACCTTCCAGCGCTTGACGGGGCGGGTGAATTCCGGAATACATCGGGATATGCGCTGTACAAAGGTGTTAATCCCGATTTCATCAACCAGGGCAACAACGACGTTGGAACCCAGGGATCGATTATCTTTCGGCTGGCTGAAGCCTACCTGATTTTTGCGGAAGCTAAAGCTGAGCTGGGTACAATCAATCAGGCTGATCTTGATAAATCCGTGAACCTTTTACGCGACAGGGTTGGGATGATTCACCTGGATATTAACAATATCGTATCTGACCCGATGTGGGATTTTCCAAATCTAAGTCCGATAATCAACGAGATCAGGCGGGAGCGTAGGGTGGAACTGGTTTGTGAAGGATTCAGGTGGGACGATCTGGCCCGATGGAGGGCTCATCACCTGCTGGTCGGTAAACGCCTCAAGGGTGTTAAATATCTCGGGACCAATCTGGAAGGTGCATATAAGGACTTTCTGGGAAATCCGACTATTTTTATCGGGCATAACCTGTATGTGGATGATAATGGGTTTGTTGATCCTTATCAGGTTGCATTGCCCGGCGGATTCGGTTTTAATCCGGGACGCGATTACCTGTCGCCCATACCTTCGGATGAATTGACTCTGAACAGCGCTCTGACACAAAACCCCGGCTGGTAAACCCGTCTGAATCTTTTAACCTGGGAGTCATGAGTATCAGGCAGATTTCGAGGAGGCTGTTCATGATCCCGGTTGTTGCGCTTGCTTTAACCGCCTGCACAGAAACCGTTTCTATGCGCAAACTGGCAAGGGAGATGGCCGACAGAACGCATCTGACTTATCTGCCGGGCGAGGATTATTCTCTTAAACAATTCAGCAGTTATAATCCTGCCTCAGTCGAACCCGGTAAGCCCGGATGGTTTGAGAATAATGACCTGTCTCATTTCATCAGGATTGAAAACAACGGAGGCCGGCGGGAGTTCGTTTTATTTGATGCTGCCGGGCCCGGAGCCATTGTCCGCTGGTGGATGACTTTTTATAAAGCCCAAAACGGCATTCTGCGGGTTTACATTGACAACGATACAATTCCCTCAATCAAAGGGGCGCCTGTTGAGGTACTGAGCGGCACGCTGCTCACTGCGCCACCGTTTGCAAAGTCGGTGCAGGACGGCGCCCCTTTGGGGGAGGAGGGGAGGGATTATGACCATAACCTCTATCTGCCCGTACCCTTTTCCCGCCACTGTAAAATTACCTATGAATGCGATTCCCTGAGGCTCCTGTATGAGTATGAAGGGACTCTCGTTCCTCAAGGGTACTACTGGCCGGATGTGTTTTATAATATCGGCTACCGGGATTATAACGGCAAGGTGAAGGTGGAATCTTTTTCCGAAAAGGCACTTAAGAGAGCCTCTTCTGTTTTAAATGAGGCCGGGCAGCAACTGCTTAATGATCAGGTATCTTCGGATTATGAGGAGCCATTTGATGAAATACTCAGGCCGGGCGATTCAGCCGTTATTGAATTTACCGGTAAACGTCAGGCGATTAACCATATCGTAACAGAATTGGAGGCTGAGAACAAAAATCAAGCCCTCCGCTCAACGGTAATCAAAGCCTCCTTCGACGGAAATAAAACAATATGGACTCCTGTCGGTGAATTTTTCGGGTCGGGATACACCACAAATCCTCATAAAACGTGGATGAATAAAGCAGACATGAAGGGCATACTGGAGTCTTACTGGATTATGCCCTTCCGGGATAGCTGCTCAATTGTTTTTATTAATTATGGAAATGAGAACATCCGGATCAGGGGGGTATGCGGAGTAATTCCCTATCAATGGAAGAAAAGCAGCATGTACTTCCATGCCTCCTGGCATGAATATAATAAGGTTAAAACCAGAGATATAGCTGGTGCCCCGTTCGATCTGAACTTTATTGATATCCGGGGAAGGGGCCTCTATGTCGGTGATCAGGTCACCCTGTTCAATAATTCCTATAAATGGTGGGGAGAGGGTGATGAAAAGATTTTTGTTGACGGGGAAGCTTTCCCCTCAAGTTTTGGCACCGGATCTGAAGATTACTACGGATATTCCTTCGCCCGGCAGGAACCCTTCTCTCACCCCTTTATTTCACAGCCGGAGGGAACCGGTAATATGAACTGGGGCATATCGGTTAATATGCGCCATCGGTCCCTCGACGCAATCCCTTTCCATACTTCCATAAGTTCAAATATCGAGCTTTGGCACTGGGATGCGATCTGCATGAACTATGCCCTTACAACCTATTTCTACGCATTACCCTCCTGCACTACCAATATTTCCCCTGATATTGAGGGTACCAAAAGGGCTGTCGCCAGAAGTAAAGGCGACCTGGATTGTGATCCGGCAAAGGAGCAACAGTCAGATTATTATACTGCCGCCGATTTTTTACATGTACCCAAGATCGATGCTCACTTTCATTACCTCACACATGACGACCGGTACATGAAGTTTGCCGCCTCACAGAATTTTCAACTCCTGACACCCATCTGGGATGGAGAAGAGGTATCTGTTGCAGATCAGCAAAGAGTCTCAAATGCGCTCAGGCTTAAGTATCCGGAATCCTACGCCTATTTTATCACATTCCCGGCCAACCGGTTCGCCGATCCGGATTTTGCTGACAAAACCATTGCATTAATTAAGGAAGCTATCCGTTCCGGTGCAACCGGGGTTAAAATCTGGAAAAACATCGGGATGGTAATCAAGGGTCATGAAGGCAACTATCTGATGGTTGATGACCCGGTGTTTGATCCGGTTTTTAATTATCTGGAAGCTGCTGATATTCCGGTTATTGCACACCTTGGGGAACCTAAGGATTGCTGGCTGCCTGAGGATCAGATGACCGACCCGTCGGATGTGGTTTATTACAAAAATAACCCGCAGTATTATATGTTCCTGCATCCCGGGGTGCCTTCTTACGAGGCCCAGATCGAGGCACGCGATAATCTGCTTGAAAGCCATCCCCGGCTTGAATTTGTTGGAGCACACCTGGGCAGTCTTGAATGGAACCTCGATGAGCTCGCAAAACGGCTCGACCGGTTTCCCAATATGAAGGCTGATCTTGCAGCCCGCCTTTTCCATGTTCAATATCAGTCGGAACGGGATTATGAGGGGGTACGGAATTTTATGATCCGATATCAGGACCGGATAATTTATGGGACCGACACTGAGGTCCATGATTTTCCGGGAATGAATCCTGATAAAACCATGGAAAACCTCCGAAGAGGCTGGCTGTCGCAATGGATCTACCTGGCCACCGATTCTATTCTGACGGTCAGGGGACTGAAACTGCCAAAAGAAGTTATTGATAAGATCTATTTTAAAAATGCTGAGTCCTATTTCCATCCCTTAATAATTAAATAGTGAAATCAGGATTCTGCTTAGTGCTGGTCAGGAAGGCCATATATTAAAATTAACCAGATGTTTACGCGAATTAAGAGTTTGTTTCGGGACATGGAAGTTTACCAGGTCCGGAATGCCACAGTTCTGTCCGGCGAAAGGGTGACTTCGGTGGATGCTTTAAGGGGATTTGACATGTTCTGGATTATGGGGGGTGACCTGGCATTCAAAGGCCTGGATGCTATTTTCCATAATAAAATATCCGGGTTTATCAGTCGCAATATGGATCATTCTGAATGGCTTGGATTTCATTTTTATGACATCATTATGCCACTGTTTCTTTTTCTGGTCGGGGTCTCAATGGTCTATTCGTACAGGAAGCGTCTTATTGGCGGAGCGACTGATTCTTCCATCTGGAGGCATACGGTTAAACGGATTTTGATTCTTTGGGTACTCGGGATGATGGTTCAGGGCCAGTTGCTAACCTATTCCATTGATAAAATCGAATTCTATTCCAATACCCTGCAGGCGATTGCTGCGGGGTACCTGATTGCCACGGTTTTCATTTTATACCTGCCGGTACGGTTTCAGATTTTATCAACCGCAGGGCTGATGCTGGCCTATTGGGCCCTGGTTGCCCTGGTTCCGGTAGATGGAACAACCTCCAATGCCTATGAAATGCAGGGAAATCTTCCCATGTATTTTGATCAGATGGTTTTAGGCCAGTTCCGGGGTTGGTGGCATTATGCATGGATTATTCCTTCCCTGAATTTTGGAGCAACGGTGATGCTGGGCGTTTTCACCGGATATATCATGCAGTCACGGTTAGACCAGCTGAAAAAGTTATATGTTCTGATCCTGCTGGGATCATCCCTTTTGATTTTGGGCTGCATCTTGAATGTATGGCATCCGGTATTAAAAAAAATCTGGACAAGCTCATTTGTCCTGTTTTCCGGTGGAATCTGTGTACTGATGCTGGCTGTTTTTTACCTGGTTATGGATGTATGGCGCATCCGGAAAGGCATGCGCTGGATGATAATTATTGGTTCCAATGCAATTGTTGCTTATGTTCTATGGCATCTCTTTGAGAAAAATTTTGTTGGTATGGCCGAAGTATTTTTAAACGGAGCAAAAACATGGATTGGGAATGCCTTTGACAGTTTGCGCTATGCCGGGGGATTCCTTATCTTGTACCTGATCCTTTGGTATATGTATCGGAATAAAACCTTTATCAAGATATAATGAGGACAAATCGTCGTAATTTCTTTAGAATCGCCGGAGTTGCCGGAGCAGGACTTGTAGCGGGAGGATTGTCATCCTGCAAGTTGAAATCCGATGAACAGAAACCGGTTGTTTTAGGTTCCATCGGGGAAGCTGCCAACGCCGCACATAAGCAACTTTTCAACATGTGCGGCTATGCTGCCCCTAAACTGGAAACGGTTCGCATGGGTGTGATAGGACTGGGAATGCGCGGACCAGGTGCAGTTGAACGTATGTGCAATATAGAGGGTGTAGAGATTAAGGCTCTGTGCGATGTCAGACCCGACAGGGTGGAAGCCGCACAAAAAATTCTTGACGGACACGGATTGCCCCCGGCCAAAGCCTATGGCGGACGGCAGGATTCCTGGAAGGAAATGTGCCAGAGCAGCGAAATCGACCTGGTATATATCTGTACCCCATGGGAACTGCATACCCCAATGGCCGTTTTTGCTATGGAAAATGGAAAACATGCTGCAAGCGAAGTCCCGGCTGCCACAACAATTGAAGAAGCCTGGCAGCTCGTTGAAACATCTGAACGAACCCGAAAGCATTGCATGATGCTCGAGAATTGCTGTTATGATTTTTTTGAGTTACTGACACTGAATATGGCCAGACAGGGTTTCTTCGGTGAAATATTGCATGTGGAAGGCGCATACATCCATGATCTAAGGTCGCTCAATTTCAGCAAGACGGGGTATACGGAAATGTGGCGGTTGAAGCATAACCAGCACCGGAATGGAAACCTCTATCCAACCCACGGATTGGGGCCGGTTTGTCAGGCTCTGAATATTAACCGCGGAGACAGGATGGATTACCTGACCTCCATGTCGGGAAATGATTTCCAACTGGCCGCAATGGCGGCTGATCTTGCCAAAGGGGATAGTTTCTTTAATGAATTTGCTACCAACGGGTATCGGGGAAATATGAACTCGACCCTGGTGCGGACCGAAAAGGGGAAAACAATCATGATCCAGCATGATACCACCTCGCCTCGGCCCTATTCGAGAATTCATCTGGTGAGTGGTACGGCTGGTGTTGCAATCAAATGGCCGGAGCCTGAACGAATTGCAACAGGTCATAGTTGGTTTGATGCTAATGAGATGGAGGAAGTCAGGGAGAAATTTACCCCTGAAATTGTGAAAAGGGTAGGGCAGATGGCAAAGGAAATTGGCGGCCATGGAGGTATGGATTTCCTGATGGACTGGAGGCTGATTGATTGCCTGCGGAATGGAATTGCACTCGATGAGGATGTTTATGATGCGGCCTTGTGGAGTTCAATTGCCCCTCTTACCGAATGGTCGGTGGCTAACAGATCGAACTCAATTACGGTCCCCGATTTCACCTGTGGGTCTTATGCCGCAAACCTGCCGGTTGATATCGGCCTTTCGAAGGGTGGGAACACCCCTGTCAGGATTAAAAAAACGAATTCCCAAAACCAGCTGAAAATCTGAAATATCAAAAGTCTTTAAAATGAAGAATCCATTGATTTATATGATGGTTGCCCTCATTGCGGCAGCATCAGTATCATGCACGGAAAATTCACCTGCGGATCCCATGGAACTCCTCAGTGAGGTAAGTAAGCCGGTAAAGCCCAATACCCTTTCCCGCCTGGAGAAGAAAAAAGGGTGGCAATTGTTATTTGACGGCAGAACCACGGCTGGCTGGCATGGATATAACCTGACCGGGTTTCCCGATTGCTGGGCTATTGAGGATGAATCCTTTACAATGAACAGTAAAGGCGGGGGCGAAGATCAGGATATCATTACCGACCGAATCTACCGCGATTTTGCAATAAGCATTGAATATAAGTTGACAATGGCTGCCAATAGCGGAATTATTTTTCAGGTTTCGGAGGACCCAAA
>MEOR01000147.1 GCA_001769295.1 Bacteroidetes bacterium GWF2_49_14
CTGATCTGCTAAATCCTGCTAAATTTACCTATCAGGCCCATACTCCTTCTCAGGGTGCTTATGTGCCGGCTACAGGTGTATGGACGGTGGGTACGATTGTAGCAGGCGGATCGGCAATCATTACCATTAATGCAACTGTTTTGGTTGCAGGTGTGTCAACAAACACAGCGGAGATCAGCGCCGCAGATCAAACCGATCCTGCTTCCGGCAATAATTCGTCAACGGCGAGTTTAACGGCGACTTTGACCGAAGTGGACCTTGAGGTGACCAAAATTGTCAGTGACCCGGCACCTGAGGTAAATGACATCGTAACATTTACAATAACCATTGCAAACCTGTCTGGCCTATCGGGCACAGGAATCGAGCTTACGGATCTGCTGGATCCGTTAGAATTTGCCTATCAGTCACATTTAGAATCGGTTGGAGTTTACGTTCCAGCTACAGGTATCTGGACCATCCCGGGAATTTTAGGCGGAGGCTCAGTGTCCCTCATCCTCAATGCCAAGGTTTTGGTAACAGGAGTATCCACCAATACGGCAACCATAACGGATGCTGATCAGGCAGACCCGGTTCCGGGAAATAACTCGGATATCGCTTCGGTGAACGCAACCAGTTCCGGTGGCGGCGGCGGCGGTATCGAAAGTAACGGGGATCTCTCATCCTACATTGCACTGCGGAAATTTATGCGGATCAAGGAGAATACAACATATCTCCTGGATCAACCCGAAAACCTGCCGGTATTCGGAGAAAATCTGGTTAAGGGCGGGGTGATTGTTCCCTCTTCAACTCTAAAAGGCGGAGCCTCCAATATCCTGAATTACCTGCCCGAATCCGGACCGGTCAATTCAAAGGCACACATTTCAACCCCGACAGATCTTCTGACGATGTCGAATGCCATAGAAGTGTTCTCGGCTGACTATTTCACAGCAGAACAGAAGCGTATGGGAGTTATCATGGCTATGACCACGCCTGCCGGAGAGGTTTACAACCACACCAAGATGATTTGCGACCGCCTGAGTGGCGGTACGCTTGAGAATGTGAGATTCGTAGAGATCCGCGGACATCGGTTCATTTTAAGCCTGATTTCTCAGGAAAACGGTGAAATGGACTATACGGTCAGTTTTGTGGCTTATGAAAATGGCAACCGCTTCTCCGTTGATAACCAATGGTCGAAAGAATGGTATAAGCCAACCGGTACCGCAAATGTTTACAATTATCAGGTCTGGACCATCTCACGTGAGGCCACCATCCAGTTAGTGGAAGAGATTCTGAACCGTATGGATCTGGATCATGATATAACCATTCTGAACAACGGATCACAGAGAATACCATCCGTATTTATTAAGAACGGTGCGTATTCCAATGGCAACCTAAACCTGACTGTGGCAAATCCTGCCGGGGCCAGTGAAATAACCATCAAGGGAACCTACACCCAAACCGAGCAATCGGCCAAAGAGAAGCTGTCTGAGATTTGGTTGCCGCTGAACAGGCAACTGCGTGAACAGGAGGTTTCAGTGCCGGTTGGACACCTGTTTGACATGGGCTTCACGGTGGCCAATAATACCGATACAGGCCTTGATGAACTCTATTTTGCTGATGGCGCCTGGGGAAGAATGGCTGAAGAGGACGGTGGTATAATCGAAAGATTTGCTGTTGAGCCCTATTCAGTGGCTGCCGGAGAAGATGAATATCTGCTCGAAAGGGACGCTGAAATTGCAGGTTCAGTGAAGACCTATGTAAGCCTGTTCCGCAACCTCACAACCCGCAAGGAGCCCGTTGATCTGTCAGCCTATAACCAAATGGAATTTGAAGCCTCCGGTACCGGTACAGTTGAGATCGTGCTTGTGAAGGATGGTATTCCGGTTTGGAGCAATCAATTCCGCAAAACCATCAGCCTTACCGCAACACCGTCCACCTATCGGATCGGTTACAAGGAATTGACCAGCCTGATGGGTGGTGCTTTCAGCGCTGAGGATCTGGTAACAGTGGTCTTTAATGCTATCGGCAATCAGGTTAGCAGTACTCCGTTTGAGATGAATATCCGGAACCTCAAGTTCAACAAGCCTGGAGCCGATATTGATCCCGCAAATCCGAACTTCTCAATCAGTGCTTACCCGAATCCCTTCTCACGATCAACTACCTTCAATTTCGATATTTATGATACCGGTCAGGTACGTATCTCCCTGTTAGACATCACAGGCAGGGAAGTTGATGTTCTGGCTGACCGCAGTTTCACGAAAGGACAGCATCAGATATTCTATGAGAACCGTACACTGAAAGCAGGAACCTATTTCTGCAGGATCTTATTCAATGAGGGAAAGGAAGTGGTAAAGTTTTCAGTTATTAACTAATTCATTAAAAAAAAGAGCGTTCCTGTCAGGAAAAAATAGTTTTACGCGGGTTATTTATTAACAACTCCGAAAGTTTTTTTTCCAAGACGATGTTGATAATTCCAAATAATGGAAAGATTTCCAAAATAGATCTTTCTAATTGGCTGATTATCAATGAAATATGATGAATGCAATGTGTTATTATGAAAACATGATTTTTGTCATGTTTTTTATTCCCTTTATACTAAAATTTTTTGATTATTCTTTTTTTTTCTATATTTTTACATCAACATTCGATTTTAGATGATGAATAACATTATCGGAATACGATTGTTGTATTGATGAAATTGATTTTGCCCAACTGGATAATAAATAACAATAGATAAGTATATGAAACACGTAGACACAGTTTTCAAGAGAGCGTTCTTTCTGGCTGTAGTGATTCTGTTCCTTAGCAGTGCAGTTAACCCTGTAGCTGTTAAAGGACAGATGATTACAGACCCTGAAGGAATAGCTCTGATGGCAATTTACAATGCCACTGGTGGTCCCTCCTGGACAATTAAGACGAACTGGGGCAGCGGTACTGAACCTCTGGCCAATTGGTACGGGGTTACTGTCGTGAGCGGCAAAGTAACCAAGCTTAATTTGGGACAAAACAACCTGGACGGTACTTTACCGGATGTTTTTGCCTCTCTGGCGGATCTGACCTTCCTGCACCTCAAGAAAAATAAGCTGACCGGTGCGGTACCGGCCTCTATCGGGAGTCTTGTAAATCTGACTTTCCTTGGCCTTAACGAAAACACCCCTGGATTCACAGGCGCACTCCCGTCCGGAATAAACAACCTGACTGCTCTGAAGGAAATGTATGTCCAAAGCAATCAGTTTACCGGTGCGTTTCCGGATATCAGCGGCCTGACCAATCTGAATTACCTGTTTATGATGGGTAACCAGTTTAGTAGTTTTGCCGGGTCCCTGACTGCATTGACCGTTCTGAAGGACCTGAGGGTTCAAGATAATAAATTTGAATTTGATGATCTGATTCCGGTGAAAGGAATCGCCTCCACAACGTTCATTTATGCCCCTCAGGCTAAAATCGGAACCCCTTCAGCACAGTCCGTTGGAGTGGGAGGAGCATTTTCCACCAGCGTAACGGTGGCAGCCGGAACGGGTACTAATTCGTACCAGTGGTACAAAGCCACCTCTTCCATTTCGGGAGCCACCCTTACCAGCTTCTCAATTCCAGCTGCGGCTCTGACGGATGCCGGTGCATATTCATGTAAGATTAAGAATACTCAACTTTTGCTTCTGACTTTACAGAGCGAGGCTGTTACCCTTACGGTTACCGGGGGACCGGACATACCGGATTGGTATATTACCACTGCCGGGGGTAAGAATGTGATTATAGTGGACCAACCTGCAGTGACAACTCCTGTTGTGGTTAGTGCAAGCGTGTGGGTTGAAACTTTTAACAATACCCTGGGCGATTTTGAATATCAGGTTGTCACCCCTGCACTTTCGATTGACTTCACAGATGGTACACCACTTGGAACCGATGGTAATATGGGTGTCCACACCGGTTCATTCCCTGAAACCCGTCCCTATAAGTATAAAATTAAAGTTACAGATGATTTAGCTGTATCGTCTTCATTAAGTGATTTTCAGCAGTCGGTTCATCTGTCAATTAATGAAGGCCTGGGAACAACCAGGAACCTGATTTGGACCGATTATCTGGGAAAAACGGTTAAATACTATGAAGTCTGGGCTTCCTCGATTCTCGGGGATTTGGGCACCGACAGTGGCACCGGAGACCGATTGGGTAATGAACCGGACGGTTCCACCTCGTTTACTGACCTCGGAGGTATTCTTTATAATTATTATTTGATAAAGACTATTTTCGAAGATGGATCCGGCGGCGGTGAACCGCTGAAGAGTGGATCTCTTAAAGTTTCGGAATCCAATATTTATTCCATGGAAAATGGATTCACAAATTCGATTGTTCCGACTCTCAAGGTTTATCCGAACCCGGTAACGACAGAAGCTACCCTGAATTTTGATAATGCGGGTAACAAGGCTTATACTTTGTCAGTAATGGATATTACTGGGAAAACCTGGAAACAGGAGGCCAATATAACAGGTACGGAATTCATTCTTTCGCGTGGAAACCTTCCTCCCGGGATCTATATTGTTCGACTGGTTGCAGACAATGATGTCATGGTTGCAAGGATCATTGTGAACTAATCGCATCTTCAAACCATACAAAGCCGCTCTCACCGAGAGCGGCTTTTTTGTTATTTCCGTTTTGCATCACATGCTATTGACTACATTTGGCTAGCGAAACGTGAGAGATCAGCCAGGTTATGAAAAATTCACATCCTGATAAACGCACACCCCAGAACGCGCAGGTTACAGGCCGCCTAAAAACGACCTATTTTATCATACTATTTGGGTATGCCTTGATTCCGGTGATCACTCCGAACTTTCATACCCTGGATTCAAATGGTCCCAAGTTTCTGGTTCTGGGCATCATTAATCTTTTATCTTTTATAGTTTTTTTGGCTGATCCTGATTATCTGAAACGGCCTGAATTACGGTACGGATTTTTCAGAACCCTGCCAGGAATAGCCTATTCACTGTTTCTCTTGTTCTCCCTGTTATCCTTTTGTAACGCGATCAACCTGGCTGAATCGGTTACCTATTTTGCCAGGGTGTTGACTGTTTTCGGATCCGCCTATGTGTTGTTCGTTATCTTCAGCAGCGACCGTAACTACATTGTATCAATGGCGGTGGTATTTTCTGTAATCCTGGTTTTCGACAGCCTGACCGTATTTTATCAGATTACACAATATATATCCGGAGATATTACATCCATTTCCGATATCACGTCGGTGTATTCCAATAAAAATGTACTGGCCTCTGCTTTGTTCGTGAAAGTACCGGCTGCGATGTGGCTTATGTTTTTTACAAGTGGATGGCTGAAGCGGTTAGGGTACGTGGCTATTTTTCTGGCCATGTTTGCCACATTCATTATGAGCACCCGGTCGTTTTATCTTGGATTGCCGGGACTTCTCCTTGCGGTGACCCTGTTTGCAGGTATCCGTTTTTTGAGAGCCAGGGAAAGATCAAACTTACGGGTCCTCCTGCACATAGCCGGACTATTTCTGGTGGCACTGGCACTCTATTCCCTGGTCCAGCAGTATACTTTCCCCAGGGGTAAGGATCCGGGTTTGAATAAGGGGGTGGTTTCGAGGTTGTCAAGTGCTGTGGAATATCATTCCGCAGACGAAAGATTCGACTCCTGGAGGCGGTCGTTTAAGTTGATCGGCGAACACCCGTTGTTGGGTGTCGGTACCGGTAACTGGAAGATTCAAGTCCTGAAATATGAGAATCAGGAACTGCAGGATTTTACCTATATGTATAAAAATCACAATGATTTTATCGAGGTAACGGCTGAAACGGGCTTGGCGGGAGGATTGGCATATCTGGCTATTTTTCTGACCATTCTTTTTGGGTTCATCAGAGTAGCCTTAAGTTCCGCAACCCAGGGGGATCGCCTTAAATTGCTGTTCCTGCCGGCTTTTGGAATTCTGGCCTACAGTGTTGATGCTTTTTTTAATTTCCCCGCCAACAGGCCTGAGATACAGGCACTCTTTGCCTTTTATGTGGCAGCCGGAGCTGCTTTCTCAACGGCAGCAGTGAATACTACCGCCAAAGAGAGAGGTAGAATCTCTTTGCGGGTTGGCCTAAAGAAACTTCACATCAGCAAAATAATAACCGTACTGGTGGTAATGGTTCTCACGGGTTCCTGCTGGGTGTTGTTTTTAGGTTCGAAATCTCTTCATTATCAGAGGCTTGTCAAGGAGGATCTCGTCAAGAACCAATATACCCATAAAGCCTCTTTCCTGATTGCCGGATATCCATCCATCCCCAACCTGAACTGTGTCGGCGGGCCCATTGCTATTGATAAAGCCCGGTATCTCATGAATGAGGACCGGAACCGCGAGGCTATATATATATTACGTGCAGATTCGTCATCGCCGTTCGACGCCCGGAAGGAATACTATCTGGCGATGAATTATATCAGGTTAGGAATCAAGGATAGTGCCCTGATGATGTTGGAGAAGGTCCACCAGATCAAGCCATTGTTTCCCCGCGGAGTTATTTTGTTGAGTTCCCTGTTGTTTGAAGAAGGCCAGCAAGATGAAGCAATGGAAATTGCGGACAGGTTTATTCTTAAGGTCAAGACCGAAAGGGATGCCTGGCTGCTGGCAGCCGATCAGCATACGAACGCCGATCAGCTTGAGACAGCCCTGGTCTTTTTAGACTCGGCATTGATTTATTTTCCTGAAGATACTGTGTTGATAAAGAAGAGGATCGATTTGAAACGGCTTGTCAAGATCGCTCCGCACAAGGCTTTATATGACCAGGCAAGGGCATCCTTCAACACAAAGCAATACACGGAAGCGCTTAACTTATTGAATGATCTCCTGAGCAGTGCGCCGGATCTGACGGACTTGTATCCTGCCCGTGCCTGGTGCCGCTTTTTTACCGGTGACTATGCAGCAAGTATCGAGGATATAAATATTGCCATCGAAAAGGGAACGTCAAATGATGATTTACTTAATCTGAGAGGGGAGGGTTATCTCAGGCTGGGACAAGTTGAATCCGCTTGCCGGGATTTTAAGGCGGCGATGGAAAAAGGACATAGCGGGGGGGAAGATAACTACCGGAAATACTGCAGGAAATAAAAAAAGTCCGGACTTACATCCGAACCTTTTTTCGTGGAGCTGCGGGGAATCGAACCCCGGTCCAAACAAGGAACCCATAGGGTTTCTACATGCTTATCCGTTTTTGGGTTTTCGAGTTGCGGCTGGTAAACGGCAGCCGACTACAACCTTATCTCCTTATTTTCACCAGGGCACCGGAGCCTTGCCTTGGCTATTCCCGTATTGATGAGCACCACGGGATCCGGATGGAACAGGACCTTACCTCCGGCGTGATGTCTCGTCCCAGCACCTCGTGCCGGGATAGTGCCTAAGTACTGTTACTTCCTTAAGCGGCGAGAGCGTAGTTTGATTCGCCTTTTGATTGTTTGCAACCAAGATTTACGAGCTGTATTGCAAGGCTCGACATGCTTACCTACCAGTTCACCTCGCTGTCAAAACCACGTCAGCCCCGATAGGACTGCAAATATACGGCAATTTTTTAGTATTTTCAGGCCCTTCAAACCAACGGCCCTTAATGAAGCGCATAAAAATCGGATTACTCCGTGAAACCAAAACTCCGCCGGATCGAAGGGTCGCACTGCCGCCCGTGCAGGCTGCAGCCCTTATGAGAATGTATCCCGGCTTGCAGATTATGGTACAGTCCAGCCCCATACGTTGCTTTTCGGATGAAGAATATTTACAGGAGGGAGTAACGGTTCAGGAGGAACTTAAAGATTGTGATCTGCTAATCGGGATTAAGGAGGTTAAAATTCCAGCCCTTATTGAGGACAAACAGTACCTTTTCTTTGCTCATGTTGCCAAGAAACAGGTTTATAACAAGCCTCTTCTTAAGGCTTTGCTGGAGAAAAGAATCATACTGTCGGACTATGAATATTTCACAGACACCCATGGCATCCGGCTTATCGCTTTCGGACGCTGGGCCGGAATTATCGGTGCGTATAACGGCATCCGGGCCTGGGGCCTGAAAACCGGCCGGTTTATGCTTAAGGCTGCAAACAGCTGTTATGACCGGCAGGAGATGGATGACCAGCTTAAAGGACTGGACCTGGGGCCTGTCAGGATTCTTGTTACCGGAGGGGGCAGGGTGGCACACGGAGCGATGGAAACGCTGGACAAACTTACGGTTCCTGTTGTGAGCCACAGGGAGTATTGTGAAGAACCCCGCAGAACCCCTGTTATCTGTCGCATCGATCCTGAGCATTACACCGAAAGAATAGACGGAGTTCCATTTGATTTTGCACATTTCTGTAATGACCCGCAGGCATACCGGTCGAGGTTCCGGCGGTTCTATCCCTCAACGGACCTTTTCCTCGCTGCTCATTTCTGGGATCCTTTATCACCGCGCTTGTGGGAACCAGAGGAGATGCTTTCGGAAGAGTTCCGCATCCGGGTTATTTCAGATATCAGCTGTGATATCAACGGAGCAGTCCCGTCAACTATCCGCTCCAGTAAAATAGCGGAACCATTTTATGATTTTGACCCGGTTTCATGGTCGGAGAAGCCTCCTTTCTCTGATGCACGCAACGTTACCGTCATGGCCATAGATAATCTCCCGGGCGAGCTTCCGCGGGATGCATCTGAAGAATTTGCAGGAATACTTATCGAGAGGATCATGCCGTGTCTGCAGGGTGATGATCCGGACCAGGTAGTTGAACGGGCCACAATAACCCGGGATGGTGCTCTTACCGAGCGTTTCCGGTACCTCCAGGATTTTGTTGATCAACCGGACTGATTCCTGGAGCCCACATGATAAAATCGGGATTCTGAAAGCTCTTCTTGTTATATGACAGAGGCTGCATGTCTGAAATCCGGGTAACTTTACCGCCTGCTTCTTCAAGTATGATCTGACCCGGAGCGGTGTCCCATTCCCAGCAGATGCCTAGTTTTGGATATAGGTGAGCGGATCCTTCGGCAAGTAATACATGCTTATAGGATGAACCGGCGCTCTGGATGCGCGTAATAAAACCTTTATCCCTCAGGAAACCGATATAAGCCTCTTCGGCACTGCCGGAGTGTGATCTTGAGATCAGGACAATCCTTTCATTATCCAGGATATTAATATTTTGAAAGGGCAATCGTCTTGATGGATGACCCGGGCGATGCAGCCAGCTGCCTCCTCCCCGGACAGCTGAGTATATCAACCCTTTTGCAGGAACCGATATCAGTCCGAAAACAGGTACGGATTTATGTATCAGCGCCAGATTGATAGCGAATTCGTCATTCCGGGCAACGAACTCCCGCGTGCCATCAAGAGGGTCAAGGATCCAGAAATTGTCCCAGTTCTTTCTCTCTTCCCAGGAGGGCTTCGGATTTTCTTCACTGATGACCGGGATCCCGGGAAACTCCCTGTTCAGCAAATCAGTAAGGAAACTGTTGGAAGCAAAGTCTGCTTCGGTTACGGGCGAACCATCTTGTTTTTGAATAATCGCGAGATTGTTCTTGCCATAAAAGCCCATCACAATATCGGATGCTTCCTGAATGCCGTTGGTAAGAACCTGAATTTGATGGCTACTGAGCACGATTCAGGCAGTTTTTCAGATCGGTAATGGATTGCGCCGGATCCGGCGAGGCAAAGACAGAATTACCGGCGACAAGAATATCGACCCCGGCATCAACCAGTTGAGGGGCATTCTTGATTCCAACCCCACCATCCACTTCTATCAGGAAACCGGAGCCTGAGTTTTTTCGCATCTGATTGAGCCTGGCAATCTTTTCCAGCGAGGCGGGAATAAATTTCTGTCCACCGAAACCCGGATTTACTGACATGATCAGAACCAGGTCAACTTCCGAAAGTATGGATTCCAGGGACGATACCGGGGTATGCGGATTGAGGCTTACTCCAGCCTTGATTCCCAGCTCGCGTATCAGGCTGACCACCCGGTGCAGGTGATTTGTAGCTTCTATGTGCACGGTCAGTATATCGGCTCCCAGGGAAGCAAAATGGTGAATGTACCGTTCAGGCTTATTGATCATCAGGTGAACATCCAGCGGTTTGCGGGCGTGCTTGCGGATTGCTTCAATAACGGGGGTTCCGATTGAGAAATTAGGTACAAAATCCCCATCCATTACATCCACATGGAACCAGTCGGCCTGACTGGCATTTACCATTTCGATATCGCGCTGTAGGTTGGCAAAGTCTGCGGCAAGAAGAGAAGCTGCAACGAGGTGGGGCATGGGGGTGGAAGATTGATGAAGGGCAAAGATAGCGATTTAGGGTTTTCTTTTAGCCCAGGTACTTTCTTAGCAGCCTGTTGCGGGAGGCGCTTTTCAGTTTCATGATGGCTTTTTCCTTGATTTGGCGCACCCGTTCACGGGTAAGGTCAAATTCGATTCCGATCTCATCCAGAGAATGCGGGTGATGCCCATTCAGTCCATAAAAACGCCTTACTATTTCAGCTTCCCTGTCCCCCAGGTGGTGAAGGGCACGTTCAATTTCAGTTCGCAGGGATTCGCTCATCAGTCCGTCTTCAGGGCTCGAGGCCTCTTCATTCAGGATCACATCATACAAGTTTGTATCTTCCCCGGCGGTAAGAGGAGCGTCCATTGAGACATGACGGGTAGTGTTGTTCAGCGTCCGCTTAATATCTTCCATATCCATGTTCACTACTTCGGCAACCTCGTTTTCGGTGGGTGTCCGGCTCAATGTTTGCTCAAGTCTGGAAATGGTCCGGTTGAGTTTGTTCATGCTACCTATTTTGTTTAGGGGAAGCCTTACCAATCTTGACTGTTCTGCAAGAGCCTGAAGGATGGATTGCCGGATCCACCAGACGGCATAGGAAATGAACTTAAATCCCTTGGTTTCGTCAAACCGACCTGCAGCTTTAATTAATCCGATATTTCCTTCGTTTATCAGGTCGGGTAATGTAAGGCCTTGATTTTGATATTGTTTGCTAACAGATACTACGAATCTAAGATTGGCCTTAATCAGCTTATTCATCGCAGCCTGGTCACCCTCCCGTATCCTGCGGGCCAGGTCTACTTCTTCATTAGGATTGATCAGCATCTCCCGGCCGATCTCCTGCAGATATTTGTCGAGGGAGGGTAAATCCCTGTTTGTAACCTGCCTGGTTATTTTTAACTGTCTCATGGCGGGCGGTGTTGGTGGGTTGCTTCTTAACTATTTACGCTTTTACGTAATAAAAGTTGCAATCGGGTAGGATGCGTGAAGCTTTTTTTTTTGTTGTTGTAAATAATTCATACTTTTGCACATGGTACGTTGCTACTGACAGGAAAAACGGAGTTGTTCCGAGAGATCGTTTGAAGTATCTGAAAATTCCCCCATACCAGTCTACATTTGGTTAATTTAATTACAATTGAATATGTATGATATTCTTGAGCTCAACAATAAGCTGTTGACGGAGTTGAGAGATATTGCCAAGGAATTGAACATTAAAAAAGTTGAATCCTTCAAAAAACAGGACCTGATTTATCAGATTCTTGACCAGCAGGCTATCCAGGCCTCTGAAATAAAGGCTAAGAAGATTGTTGGCAAGGGTAAAGGAGAAGGCCCGGAAACAGCTCCGGCACCGAGAGCAGCTGAGGAGCACTCCAAAGTCCATCCTGATGCCTCCAAGGGCCAACGAAAGCGCATAACCATTGAAAAGAAGGAGCCTGGTCCGTTGTTTACCACGCGGCCAGACCAGCGGCAAGGCTCCCAGCCAGATCAGGTGGAGCCAAAACCGGCACCGGCAGTAACCCCGGCTCAACCTTCAATATTCCGGAATTCGCCGGCTCCCGTTGCCACGGCACCGGCTTCCGCACCAGTGGAAAGTGCACCCGAGGTGCAGGAAGTGCCTCCGGTTCCCGCTCCCGCTTTTAGCCGTCCAGAGAGGAAAGAGAAGGAAAATGATGAAACCGCACCGGTGGTTGTTAAACCTGCCCGTAACTTTGAGCCCAAATTGAAGAGCGAGCAGCCATCCGAGGAAGCTAAAACCAAGGAGAATGGAGATGCCAAAAAGCAGGAGATTTATGATTTTGATGGCTTTATAACCAGCACGGGGGTGTTGGAAATCATGCAGGAAGGATATGGGTTCCTTCGCTCGGCCGACTATAATTATCTCAATTCTCCTGATGATGTTTACGTTTCTCAATCCCAAATCAAGCTTTTTGGACTGAAAACGGGCGATACGGTCACCGGCTCGGTTCGCCCTCCAAAGGAGGGTGAAAAATTCTTTCCTCTGATAAAAGTATTACACATCAATGGCCGCGATCCGGAATTTGTGAGGGACAGGGTACCGTTTGACTATCTGACACCACTTTTCCCAAATCAGAAATTTGATATCACCAGTCATCCCGAATGCACCGTTTCTACGAGAATTGTCGACATGTTCTGCCCGATCGGAAAGGGACAGCGTGGTCTGATCGTTTCGCAGCCTAAAACTGGTAAAACGGTTCTACTTAAAGAGATTGCCAATGCAATAGCTGCCAACCATCCTGAGGTTTATCTGATGGTGCTGCTTATTGATGAACGTCCGGAGGAGGTTACCGATATGACCCGTGGGGTTAATGGCGAGGTTATTTCGAGTACATTCGATGAACCTGCTGAGAAACATGTAAGAATTGCGGCCATTGTGATGGAAAAGGCCAAGCGCCTGGTGGAATGCGGACATGATGTAGTCATCCTGCTCGACTCGATTACACGTCTGGCCCGTGCCTACAATACGGTTCAGCCAGCCTCCGGCAAGGTATTGTCAGGTGGCGTGGATGCCAATGCTCTCCATAAGCCGAAGAGGTTCTTTGGTGCTGCAAGAAACATTGAAAACGGGGGTAGTCTGACGATTCTGGCGACGGCACTAATTGATACCGGATCCAAAATGGATGAGGTGATTTTTGAGGAGTTCAAGGGCACCGGTAACATGGAGCTCCAGCTTGACAGGAAGCTCGCGAACAAGCGTATCTGGCCGGCCGTTGACATCCAGGGCTCCAGCACGCGACGTGAGGATCTTCTTCATCCGAAAGACTTTCTGAGCAAAATGTGGGTTCTTCGGAATTTCCTGTCGGATATGAATCCGGTGGAAGCCATGGAGTTCATGCGTGACAAGCTTGCCGGCACCAGAACCAATGAAGAATTCCTGATCTCCATGAACAGTCAGTAGGACCGATCGTTCAATCGATATCGGTAAAACAGAGGGCTTCGCATTCGCGGGGCCCTCTGTTTTTATGCAAACATCAGTCGGTTTTTACCTCCTTTTTTTCTAACTTAGCGGCCTCTTTTGAAAACTATTCTTATCTAAATATCAACATCATGTCAAAAAAGAAATTTATAACAGGCGACGGTAACCAGGCTGCCTCGCACATAGCCTATATGTTCAGCGAGGTTGCTGCTATCTACCCGATTACGCCTTCCTCAACTATGGCTGAAAACATTGACGAGTGGGCTGCCCATGGCCGGAAGAACATCTTCGGGGAAACCGTAAAGGTTGCTGAGCTACAATCAGAAGGTGGAGCGGCCGGAGCTGTTCATGGTAGTCTGCAGGCCGGTGCACTTACAACGACCTATACCGCATCACAGGGCCTCCTGCTGATGATCCCGAATATGTACAAGATTGCCGGTGAACTTCTCCCAGGAGTTTTCCATGTTTCCGCCCGGAGCGTTGCCGCCCATGCCCTCTCCATATTTGGTGATCATGGCGATGTATACGCAGCCCGCCAAACCGGTTTCGCCATGCTGGCTACGGGTAGCGTTCAGGAAATCATGGACCTTGCTGCAGTTGCACATCTGGCTGCCATTAAATCCAGAATTCCTTTCCTCCACTTTTTCGACGGGTTCCGCTCTTCAGCGGAAGTTCAGAAATTTGAAGTTCTTGATCAGGAGCAATTAGCCCCCCTGATCGACCAGGAAGCGTTGAAAGAGTTCCGTGACAGGGCTCTGAATCCCGAGCATCCGGTTACCCGCGGAACCGCGCAGAACCCCGATATTTTCTTCCAGGCAAAAGAAGCCAGCAATGTGTTCTATGACAGGGTTCCTGATATCGTTGAGGAATACATGCAGCAGGTTGGTAAAATTACCGGCCGCGAATATCACCCCTTTACGTATTACGGTGCGCCTGATGCAGAAAATATCATCATTGCCATGGCAAGTATCACGGATACCACCAAGGAAGTGATTGATTATTTAACGGCGAAAGGTGAAAAAGTGGGTTTAGTGACCTGTCACCTGTATCGTCCTTTCTCGGCAAAATACTTCTTTAAGGTAATGCCGAAAACAATAAAACGAATCGCCGTACTCGACCGGGCCAAAGAACCGGGTGCAACGGGTGAGCCTCTGTACCTTGATGTGAGAAATTTGTTTTACAATCGGGAGAATGCCCCGCTGATCGTAGGCGGGCGTTACGGGCTCAGCTCAAAAGATACCACTCCCGGAATGGTTCTTTCGGTTTATGAAAACCTCAAGCTCGCCGAGCCGAAGAACGACTTTACCGTTGGAATTGTTGATGACGTCACCTTCAAGTCATTACCGCTGATAGCTGAACCCGATCTGGCACTTAAGGGCACTTATCAGGCTAAATTCTATGGATTGGGTGCTGACGGAACCGTTGGTGCCAACAAGAATTCAATTAAGATTATCGGAGACAATACCGATAAATATTGTCAGGCCTATTTTGCCTACGACTCCAAGAAGTCGGGCGGATTCACCACTTCGCATCTGAGATTCGGGGACCAACCGATACGTTCACCGTATCTGATCCACAGTCCTGATTTTGTTGCCTGTCATGTTCCCTCCTATCTGGATAAATATGACATGCTGAAAGGTTTAAAGAATGGGGGCACCTTCCTTTTCAACTCCATCTGGGATGTTGAGGAAACCAAAAAGCGCCTGCCCGACCATATGAAGAAGTACATGGCTGAGCACAGTATTCGCTTTTACATGATCAATGCCACTGAAATAGCTGAGGAGATTGGTTTGGGTGGCCGTACCAATACTATTATGCAGTCGGCCTTCTTTAAGATTGCCAACGTGATTCCTTATGAGCTGGCGTTGGGTGAAATGAAAAAGGCGATTAAGAAATCCTTCGGGCTGAAGGGTGAGGATATCGTTAAAATGAACTATGCTGCTGTTGATAAAGGAACCGAGTTCATCGAGGTGGCCATACCTGCTGAATGGAAAAACATTCAATTGAAAAAGGAAACTGATGACCGCGATATACCCGAGTTTATTAAGAATGTGGTTGAACCGATCAATTCCCAAAAGGGTGATGATCTCCCGGTGAGTGCATTTGTTGGCCGGGAAGACGGTACCTTCCCGTCAGGGACCACCCGTTTTGAAAAGCGTGGTATAGCTGTTAATGTTCCTGAGTGGCAGGTGGATAATTGCATTCAGTGCAACCAGTGTTCCTACGTCTGCCCTCATGCTGCAATTCGTCCGTTCCTTATGACTGCTGACGAGCTTGCCGGTACACCGGCCGGAACTTCCGCCATTAAAGGTATCGGCGGTACTAAGGAGTACCAGTTCAGGATCCAGGTCAGCGTTTTGGACTGTACCGGCTGCGGAAACTGTGCCGATGTTTGCCCATCCAAGGAAAAGGCACTGATTATGAAGCCGTTGGGAACGCAGCTTGATGAGGTTGACCGTTGGACCTATATGCACGAAAAGATTGGTTACAAGGATACTGTCCTTCCGAAGGATAAAACCGTTAAAAACTCTCAATTCGCGCAGCCACTGTTCGAATTCTCGGGAGCTTGCGCAGGATGCGGCGAAACACCCTATATCAAGCTTATTACCCAGCTTTATGGCGACCGCATGATGGTGGCCAATGCTACAGGGTGTTCTTCAATCTACGGAGGCTCGGCTCCATCGACACCTTATACGGTAAACAAGAACGGCCATGGTCCGTCATGGGCAAACTCCCTGTTTGAGGACAATGCTGAATATGGTTATGGTATGGCATTGGGCGTCAATAAGCTCCGGGACCGCATTGCCCTGCGCATGACCGATGCCATGAATGATGTCAATCCTGAATCCCGCGAAGCATTCACCGAATGGATTGCGACGAAGGAAAAGGCGGAAGAGTCGAAGGTTGCCTCCGGTAAGGTTGTGGCCGCACTAGACAAGGAATCTCATGCCGTGGCAAAGGAGATTCTTTCATTAGAACAGTATCTGGTTAAAAAATCGATCTGGATCTTTGGCGGAGACGGCTGGGCCTATGATATCGGCTATGGCGGTCTGGACCATGTCCTGGCTTCAGGCGAAGATGTCAATGTCCTTGTGCTTGATACCGAAGTCTATTCAAATACCGGTGGTCAGTCATCCAAGTCAACCCCGATTGCTGCAATTGCAAAATTTGCGGCTTCCGGTAAGCGGATCAGGAAAAAGGATCTTGGTATGATGGCCATGTCCTATGGATACGTGTATGTGGCTCAGGTTGCGATGGGAGCAAGCCAGAATCAGTTTTTCAAGGCTGTTAAAGAGGCCGAATCCTATCCGGGCCCATCCATTATCATCGCTTACGCACCTTGTATCAATCATGGGCTGAAAGTTGGCATGGGCCAGACGCAGTTCGAGGAAGAAACAGCGGTTAAAAGCGGTTACTGGTCACTCTATCGTTACAATCCACAGCTTGAGAATGACGGAAAGAATCCGTTCGAGCTGGATTCCAAAGAGCCCGATTGGACGATGTTCAAGAACTTCCTGATGGGTGAAGTACGCTATTCATCGCTCAAAAAGGCTTTCCCCGAGGTTGCCGACCAATTATTCGATGCAGCTGAGGAGAGCGCCAAATGGAGGCTGAAAAGCTATGAACGTCTGGCTTCCATGGATTTTTCGAAATAAATCGTAGGGACGGATTATAAAAAACCTCGAAACATTTGGTTTCGGGGTTTTTTTGTTTTATATTTGGCGTTGAATGTCACGTGTTCTGATATAAGATTTTCTTTTCTCTATATCCATGCCCCGAAACGCATGGGCCAGCAGGTAGCCAAGGTTGCTTGTTCTAATGTTATCTAAAAGTTGAGTTATCCGGTTAAAGTTGCGAAAACCCCGATTTCCACCAGGAGATCGGGGTTTAGCAATTTATAGCACCCGTGTGATTATTTTCCCGGGCACTCCCAAACGATATCTGCCGGCAGGTTTTTATTCCCGTATGCCTTGTCAAAATGATCACTGAACTGTTTAGCCAGCTTTTCGGCCGCTTTTTTATAGGCTTCAGTATCGGTCCATGTATTGACCGGATTAAGCATCTCCGAGGGAACTCCCGGGCAGCTTTTGGGAATATGTACATGGAAGAGTGAATCCTGGATGTAATCCACGGAATCAAGCCGTCCACTCAGGGCGGCATTGACCATCTGGCGGGTCAGCGTAAGATCGATACGTTTACCGACCCCATATCCGCCACCGCTCCAGCCGGTATTGATCAGAAATACACGGGTTTTGAACTGGTCCAGTTTCTTGCCCAGCATTCCCGCATATACATCAGGGTTGCAGGGCATGAACGGAGCACCAAAGAAGCGGGAGAAGGCAACCTGGGGTTCCGTAATCCCTGTTTCAGTGCCGGCTAACTTGGAGGTGTATCCCATCATAAACCAGAGCATGGCTTGTTCCTTGGTTAATTTGGCAACAGGAGGCAGAACGCCATAAGCATCAGCCGTGAGGAAGAGGATGGTTGAGGGATGGACTGCAACCGATGATTCTTTAATATTCCGCAGATAGCTCAGCGGGAAAGAAGCTCTTGAGTTTTCGGTAAACCGGTTGTCATAAAAATCAAAGGTTCCATCCGGATAGATCATGGCATTTTCAACCATAGAACCATGATTCAGATAATCAACCTTCCTCATGACTGCATCATAAATATCCGGTTCCTTCTTAGGGTTGATATCGATCATTTTGGCATAGCAGCCAAACTCGAAATTCGCAATCCCATCTTCTCCCCATCCATGCTCATCGTCACCAAGCAGTGCCCGTGTAGGGTCGGCCGACAGGGTGGTTTTCCCGGTTCCCGAAAGGCCCAGGAGAAGCGCAGAATCACCATTCTGACCCTCATTGGCCGAACAATGCAGGGGCAGGATGCCCTTGAGCGGAAGGAGGTAGTTCATAACGGTAAAAAGCATCTTTTTCATGCTTCCCATGTAGGCTGAACCAATCACCATCCCTACCTTGCGGTCAAAGTCCATAGCGACAATCAGGTCACTGGTTTTCCCGTTAGGAAGTTTTCGCAGCTTGCCGGCATACTTCTCACTGTCAAGTTTGTGGTAGGGCAGTGCCAGAAGCGTGAATCCATCATCCGCATAGCAGCTTTTCCTGATGTCCTCCGGAACAGGCCTGAACATATTGTCAATGAAAAGTGTGTGCAACGCTCTGTATGTCAAAACCTTAACTGGTAATGCATATTTGCTGTCGGCACCGATTACCCGGTCGGTTTCATACAAACGGTCCGTACCTTTCAGGAACTCCAAAGCGTCTGAGAATATCAGGTCAAATGTATCTTCATCGATAGGCAGGTTGTTGGGCGAGTTCCAGTCAATGTTGGCTTCGCTGATGCTCCGTTTAACCATATAGGTGTCTTTTGGGCTCCTACCGGTAGATTCAGGTGCAGTCCAGGTGGCGAGGGCTCCGGACGCGGTAACCATGGCTTCACGGTGTTCAACGGAAGCACGGATCATTTCAGAACGGGCAACATTATTGAGAACTAACGGATGCCCGCTAAGAACATCATTCACAAGGGATTTCAGGTCTTTCATAAAAAGGCTTTTTGAAATTCGTAATTGACAAAGATAAATATTGATCAATACGTTATATCATCATATGTAAATGGTTTGCTACTCCCTGATGATTTTGTTTCTATCTTTACCAACTGGACAATGGGAAGAATAATCGGAATAGATTACGGACAGAAGCGGACAGGACTGGCAGTTACTGATCCGGAACAGCGAATTGCAGGCGTTCTCACTACCGTGGCATCAAATGAACTATACACCTACCTCGAGAAGTATGTTCATAATGAGCCTGTTGAAGGATTTGTGGTAGGATTTCCGAGAGAAATGAACAATCAGCCCTCGGAATCTGCCCAATATGTCCAGGCTTTCGTTAAAGGTCTGATAAAAAAATTCCCCGGAATACCGGTGTTTTGGACCGATGAACGGTTCACCTCGAAAATGGCTGTGCAAACCCTGATCGCATCCGGTGCAAGCAAGTCGGACCGGCGCAACAAGGGGAATGTGGATGCCGTGAGTGCCGCGATTATTCTGGAATCCTGGCTCCAGGAAAGAATGTTTAAAGAATCAAGATAGCGTATGATATTGCCTGTTTATGCGTACGGTTCTCCCGTACTTAAGAAGGTGGCTGAGGTTATCACTGCTGAGTACGCCGGATTAAGCCAATTGATTTCGGATATGTTCGAAACGATGTGGGCCGCCGATGGTGTTGGTCTGGCTGCTCCCCAGATCGGACTGGCAATCAGGCTTTTTGTAATGGATGCACGGGTCTATTCGGAGGAGGATCCCGCACTAAAGGACTTCAAGAAAGTGTTTATCAATGCGCACATTCTTGAAAGAACCGGTGAGGAAGAGCTGATACAGGAGGGTTGCCTGAGTATTCCCAATATTCACGAGGATATTCTCCGACCGGGTCGTATCAGGATTCAATATTTGGATGAGGATTTTGCGGAACATGACGAGTGGTATGAAGGTATGGTTGCCCGGATTATACAGCATGAGTATGACCACCTCGATGGGATTCTTTTCCCAGAATTGCTTAGCCCTTTGAAAAAGAGATTATTAAAAGGAAAGTTGCGCGATATTTCAACTGGAAAAATAACGGTAAAATACAGGATGGTATTCCCACTAAAAAAGTAAGTATGAAGAATTTCCTGATTTTAGTATTTGTTATGTCTGCCCTCATCCTTACCGGATGCGGCCGTAATGCAGAGAAGAAAAAACTGATCGAAAAGATTGCAGCCGGTGAGGCCAGGATCTTTGGTGATACTATTACAGTTAGTCCTGATTTGAATACTGGCATGGAAATGATCCAGGCTTATACTGATTTTGCAAATACATACCCCGATGATACCGCCTCTGCCGAATATCTTTTTAAAGGGGCTGAGATAGCTATGAACATGAAGATGTCAGGAATGGCCATAGAATATTACAAAAGGATTGTGGATTCATGGCCGGGTTATTCGAAGGTAGGGTATTGTATTTTCCTTCAGGCATTTATCCTTGAGAATGATCTTAAACAATATGACCAGGCCACTAAGGCGTATGAGGATTTTCTCAACCGTTTTCCGGATCATGTACTTGCCAAAGACGCCAGGATGTCGATTCAAAACATGGGTAAGCCAATCGAGGAGTTAATCCGCGAGTGGGAAACACAAAATAAGGAGTAAAAAATTTCCATTTTGCTCTGGAAATAGCGTCTATCTGTTCAGATAGGCGCTATTTTTATGAACCCCCGGATATTTTTTTCCCTTGTTGGCCTTATTGCAGGAGTTCTTGCAGGCAGCGGAGTCTTTGCCGGTGAACCTATCGGACCAGCGCGGTTATGCGTGGCCCTTATTTCTCCTGTCTTATTCCTTATATGGCTCCTTATATCATTAAAGAAGGCTGGGTGGTTTGGCAGTTGGAAAGTCTTTTTTATCATTTGTTTTTTTTGTATAGGATACATCTCGGTTTCGACCAGCCGGTTTTCCATCGCCACGGATGATAGTACCTTTGTCCAGATAATTGCCAGGGTCCGTTCGGTTAAGCAGGTGAGCGATAAAATGATACAGGTCGTTATCAGTCCGTTGTATATTAACCGGGATTCAGCCTGGACACGATCCAACGGGAGTATGGTGCTTTTGTCCCGCCCTGAAAAGGATACGATCAGGTCCGGTGAAATCAGGAGGTTCGGTCCGGTTCGGATCAGCAGAACATCAACAAAACCCGGCAAGGGAGGATTTGTATCCAGCCGGTACTGGCGGTCCCGTGGGGTGGAATATGAAGCCTGGATTTATGCCGGCCAAAGTCATCTTATTCGTCCTTTAGGGCGGCCAGGGATTAGAGAACGATTGGAACGATGGCAGGGACTTCTGGTAAGTAAGATTGCTGAGATGAAACTTTCAGAGTCTTCCCGCGGCCTCCTGGCAGCCATGATTTTTGGTGATCGGGGCCAGGTAGAAGACGATGTGATCCAATCCTTTTCCAAGGCAGGCATCGTTCATGTGCTTTCGGTTTCAGGACTTCATGTGGGAATCATCTATCTGGTCATTACTTTTCTCCTCAGCAGGTTACCGTTAATTCCCGCCTATGTCAGGCCAATCCTGAGTGTTGCCTTGGTCTGGGCTTATACCGGTATTTCCGGTTTCAGCAACTCCGCCTGTCGCGCCGCAGGGATGATCAGCCTTTTTGCGGCATCGAGGATCACTTTCCGTACTAACCGCGGACTCGATATTCTTGCTGGTGTGGCACTGATACAGTGCGTGATCAACCCATTCCTTGTTTTCAGTGCAGGGGCGCAACTTTCCTACCTGGCGGTTGCAGGCATCTTTATCTGGATGCCTGTATTGACCAAACGAATCAGCGGTAACCTGGTCAAAAGAAAGATACTGGAATCTGCCGCAGTATCCGTGTCAGCACAAAGTCTGCTCGTTCCGGTACTTATTTTCTGGTATGGTTGGGTGCCGGTATATTTTCTTATCGGGAATATGGTACTGTTGCCGCTCCTTGTTCTCTCCTTTTATGCCGGATTGGGGCTGGTGGGGTTATATTTTGCCGGTCTGTCCATACCCCCGGCATGCGCTGTGATTGACCTCATGGTGAAAACATCCATGAAAGGCGCAGAGTGGCTTGGATCGTTGCCCGGCAGCATGTTCGATCCCGGCAAAGTAAGCCTTACCGACATGCTGGTCTATTATGGTGTTTTGCTCATGGCGAGGCTGTATGTTGACAATCCCTCTCCCTCATTGCTCCGTAGGTTTCTGGTACTGTCAGGCCTGATGATTGGACTATCGCTGGCGGCAGGACTAGTAATGAGCTGGATTTAATATTCCAGTACTCCGAGCCCTTCCCGGATAATTTCAATCTCGGAGCCGGTGCAATCAACAATGGTTGAGGGGACATTGTTTCCGAATCCACCATCAATAACAAGATCAACACGATGCCCCATCTCTTCATGGATCAGCTCCGGGTCTGTTGTGTAGTCGAGGATTGTATCACCACTGTGAACCGAAGTCGTAAGAATAGGATTCCCGAGGACCCTTACAATCTCTTGAATAATTGAATTGTCAGGTATGCGGATCCCAACGGTTTTCTTTTTGCTCTTCAGAATCTTTGGTACGTTATTATTTGCTTCCAGGATGAAAGTGAAAGGACCGGGCAGATTTCGTTTCATCAATTTATAGACCTGATTGTTAATCGGCTTGGTGTAATCCGAGAGATGACTCAGGTCGTTAACAATAAACGAAAACCGGGTTTTTTCCGGATCTATGCCTTTGATCTGGGCAATACGGTCAATAGCTTTTCCCTTGGTAATATCACATCCCAATCCATAAACTGTATCGGTTGGATATATAATAACCCCGCCATTCCGCAAAATTTCAACCACCCGGTCAATCTCCTGCGGGTTTGGGTTCTGCGGATATATTTTTCGGATCATCAGCCGTTTAGCTTCTTATAGTCGGAGAGAAATTTTTGCAGTCCGGCTGTGGTCAGCGGGTGATCGAGCAATCCAAGGATTGACTGAAGGGGGCAGGTTACTACGTCGGCTCCGGCCTCAGCGCATTGGAGGATATGCATACTGTGCCGGATTGAGGCGCCAATAACTTGTGTATCAAATTGATAATATTGATACATCTCGACGATTTGCCGAACCAGGCCAACCCCATCCACAGAGATATCATCAAGCCTGCCAATAAAGGGTGACACATAAGTAGCGCCTGCCTTGGCAGCAAGCAAGGCTTGCCCGACCGAGAATATCAGTGTGCAGTTTGTCCTGATATTCAGTCCGGAGAAATGGCGAATGGCTTTGATCCCTTCACGGGTAACCGGAACTTTTACAACGATTCGCGGGTGCAGACCGGCAAGCTTTTCGCCTTCCCGTATCATTCCCTCAAAATCGGTGGAAATAACCTCAGCAGAGACATCCCCGGTTACGATATTGCAAATGGTCACATAGTGACCCAAAATGTTTTGTTCACCCTGGATTCCCTCTTTTGCCATCAGGGAAGGGTTGGTAGTAACACCATCAAGAATTCCAAGATCTTGTGCTTCGCGAATTTGGTCAAGGTTGGCTGTGTCGATGAAAAATTTCATATTCAGGTAGTTAAGGTGTTTTAATGTTGGGAATTATTCTATCATTTTTGGTATTCCTACGTAATACAGGTCGAATCCGCCTTTTCCACCTTCCCTGTCTGAAGAAAAAATCATCAGATCATTGGTAAAATAGAGGGCAAGGAATACAACCGGACGGCATTCATCGGCAGCGGTATTGATGGTTGGACCAAAGTTTACCGGTTGCTGCCATTCCGTTCCGTCAAACCTGGAATAATAAAGATCATATCCTCCGTATCCACCTGCCCTTTTTGAGGAGAACACAAGCAGTTCGTCATTGGAATACGGGAAGATATCCACCGAATCGGAATTGAGGATGGTGACCTTTTCGGCCGGATAGGTTGTATCGGCTTTGGCCCATTCCAGGAAATCGGCATTTTCCGCAATTTTAACCCGATAAATATCAATGTCCCCATCACGGTTGGACGAGAAAAGGAATTCTCGGCGGTTGGCATTTAAGGCCGGATAGGCGTCATACTGGGGAGAGTTGATTCCTTTAATACGGAAGGGTTCCGGGTCGATCGGTGAAATGCCGCTAAAACTGAAGTTATTAAAGTAGGAAGTGTAAATCTCCATGTTTCCTGTCCGGTCGCTAGAAAAAAGGAAGAAGTACTCCTGCACCCCTAGTTGTGCTGTGTAGGGGCCGAACTCATTATCTTCAGTATTGGAAAGTTCTTCCAGGTAATAGTAGGGATAGGATTGCCCTTCGTAGGCATTCAACACAAAAGTTCCGTCGACCTGATTAAATCCTGCCCAGAGTTCGTAGTTCATCAGATCGTATTTTTTCCCGAGGGTGTAACGGTTGGAGGAGAAAACCAATGGAAGGGTAAATGAGATGGTTGGTGGCCCTGAAGAATTGAAATCATCATATGAGCTGTTGACCGCTGTGAGGTTTTTAACGGTATCCGAAAAAAGCCCCCGCTCATACTTAATGTCCCAGGTTTTAAAACAACCGGAAATAAAAAAGGAAGCAAACAGAAGGGAAAGGAGCAGAAGCCGATTCAGGTTTTTCATTTCTTTACGATTCTTGGCCGTAAAGGTATGATTCCGTAATAAAAAAAGAAGGGGTAAGCTACTTATATCGCGCCGCTACAACCGCATACCCTTGCTACCTTCCGGTCCTGGGGGAGTTCAGCGGGAGCTGGCCGTATAAGACTTACCCCTCGCAAAGATAGCAAATGTTTTCAGTTGAGACAATTTCCGTTTATCTTTGTCCGAAAGCAAACCCGCATCCATTATGGAAAATGAGCGACCGAGTATACTAAAACCTGCCATGACTTATGGAGTTATCATTGCCGTTGTAATGATTATCCTTGCGGTTATCGTTTGGATTTCAGGCCTTGAAAGTGCTCAATGGTTTCAGTGGATTAACTGGGCGGCCTATTTCGGAGTTCTCTATTACTGTCTGAAGAACTGGCGTGACCATTACCTGGGGGGATATATCCGGTATGGGAAAGCGGTGAGCGCCGGCATCCTTTTCATGTTCTTTGCATCCATTATCTATGGCTTTTATAATGTGATCTACCTCACCTGGCTGGATCCGGAGGCTGTTGACCGGATGATGGATTTGATGGAAGAGGTCTATTACAAGCAAGGTCTATCAGATGAGGATGTTAATCTGGCCATGTCCTGGTTTGGCAAGATGAAGAGTCCGGGAATGCAGTTTTTCAGCATCATTTTCGGAACCACCCTTTTGGGTGTGATACTTTCCTTAATTGTCGCTTTTTTCGTCCGGAAAGAGGGCGATCCTTTCCGCCAGGCAATGTCGGAGATTGAAAAATCTGACGAAGAATAACCCTTCAAACACATTCGGATGGACCTGACAGTTGTTGTGCCCGTGTTCAATGAAGAGGAATCCCTGCCTGAACTGGTGGAATGGATTGAATCAGTTGCAGCAAGGGAAAAGTATGAGTACGAAATTATCCTGGTTGATGATGGGAGTCGCGACGGCTCGTGGCAGGTGATAAGAGAATTATCTGCCAAATTTGCAACCATCCGCGGGGTCAGGTTTCAAAGAAATTACGGAAAGGCAGCCGCACTGCAGTGCGGTTTCGGTATGGCTCAAGGAGAAGTTGTGGTTACAATGGATGCCGACCTACAGGATAGCCCTGAAGAGATACCGGGACTGCTACAGATGATCACGAAGGATGGGTTTGACCTGGTATCGGGCTGGAAAAAAAAGAGAAGGGATCCGTTGGGCAAAAGGCTGCCATCAAAATTCTTTAATAGGGTTGCCCGAATAAATAGTGGCATCCGGCTGCATGATTTCAATTGTGGACTTAAAGCATACCGAAATGAGGTGGTTAAAAGTATTGAGGTGTTCGGTGATATGCACCGGTATACCCCGATTCTTGCCAAGCGTGCCGGGTTCGGACGCATCGGCGAAAAAACTGTGCACCACCGCGAGCGAAAATACGGCAAAACAAAATATGGGTGGGAACGTCTGTTTACGGGCGCCCTTGACCTGCTAACCGTAAGTTTTATTACACGCTTTTCAAAAAAGCCGATGCATTTTTTCGGATCTCTTGGCATGCTGATGATGTTTTTCGGATTTGCTGTAACCGTTTGGCTTGCAGCCGATAAGATTCATTCAATCCGTACCCATGAGGTTTACAGGCAAATCACGGATCAGCCCATGTTTTATCTTGCACTGCTTGCGGTCATCATTGGTGTACAGCTGTTTTTAACCGGATTCCTGGCCGAACTGGTATCCCGTTCATCCGCTGACCGGAACAAATACCTGATTTCTGAGGAGATATGAAGACCTTGATTCGATGGGCCTTACGGTTTCTTCCCCGTCCTTTCCTTATACGAGCCAGCTACCTTTTTATGCAGGTGATAAAACCATTTCTGAATGGAGATAAGGTAACCTGTCCTGTTTGTGGTTCATCTTTTAAGAAATTTCTGCCCTATGGGGTTCATTCCCGGAACAACGTTCTATGCCCCTCTTGCCTCAGTCTTGAGCGCCACCGACTGATCTGGATTTACCTGGAGCGTGAAACCGATTTTTTCACCGCCCCTCGCAGGGTATTGCATGTGGCTCCTGAACAATGTTTCCTGGGGAGGTTCCGAAAGCTGAAAAACCTCGTGTACATGACTGCCGATCTGGAATCACCGATTGCGGATTATCATTTCGACCTTCATAAGATCCCATTTGAATGTAACCATTTCGATGCCATTCTTTGTAACCATGTGATGGAACATGTGGCGGATGACCGGAAGGTTCTTTCAGAAATATTAAGGGTCCTGAGGCCGGGTGGACTGGCCATTCTTCAGGTTCCCCGCGATCCCGGCCTGACTGCTACCTATGAGGATAGTGCAATCACGGACCCAAGAGACCGCGAGGTGCATTTTGGGCAGAAGGATCATGTGCGTCTTTATGGCACCGATTACCCCGACCGACTCCGAAGTGCCGGCTTTCTGGTTTCGGAATGGTCGGTTCGGGAGAATTTCACACCTGATGAAATTGAAAAGTACCGTTTGGCCCAGGAAGAGGTTCTTTACATAACTTCGAAGCCCGGATGAATCGTACCTATTCGTTTATCATACCGGTTTTTAACCGCCCGGATGAGCTTTCGGAACTCCTGGAAACCATTTCCAGTCTGGAATATCGGGAGTTTGAAGTCATCATTGTTGAGGATGGATCTTCACTTCGATCGGAAGGTGTTGTTAACCGGCATAAGGATAGTTTCCGTGTCGTTTATCTCGATTTGCCACGAAGCGGTCCGGCAATAGCACGCAATGCCGGAATGAAAGCCAGCAGGGGGCAATATCTGCTATTTGTAGACAGCGATTGTCTGATCCCGGCACAGTATCTTACACTGATAGATAATTTTCTTGACGAGAATCCACTCGATGTTTTCGGTGGACCTGACAGGGCTTCAGAAGAGTTCAACCCTGTCCAGAAAGCGATTTCGTATGCCATGACCTCATTTTTGACTACGGGAGGTATTCGCGGCGGCCATAAGAAGATAGATCGGTTCTATCCACGCAGCTTCAATATGGGGATCTCCCGCGGGGCTTATGAGAATATCGGGGGATACCCGGTGACCCGCATGCATCCGGGGGAGGACATGGTCTTCAGTATTGAATTGATAAAGAGGGGATTCAGTTCAGGACTTATTCCCTGTGCCCATGTGTACCATAAAAGAAGAACCTCTTTTGTAACCTTCTTTAAACAAGTTCAGGGTTTTGGCAGGACACGATATATTATCTCGAGAGTCTATCCTGAAACATTCCGGCCCTTTTTTCTCTTCCCAAGTTTGTTTTTAATAGGTTCTATTGGTTTAGCCGCACTTTCCCTGCTTGTGAATTTCTGGTTTCTTACTCCGATCCTTGCATGGATGGCTTTGATTATTCTTGATGCCAGCATCAAAAACCGGAATATCGGAATCGGAATACAATCAGTGGGAGCTTCTTTGATACAACTTTTTGGTTATGGCCTGGGTTTTATTATGTCCTGGTTTAACCATGCTGTGGCAGGCCGTGATGAGTACGGTGTGTTTTCCAAAGGATTTTATCGGGACTCAGATTTCTAGCTCACAGTAATTTGCAATTTTATCAAGTTCCCCCGGCGAGAAATAGCTGAGGTTCCGGTACCTGTTATTCCAGGTGATCTGTCTTCTTGCATAGTGCCTTGTGTTGCGCTTGATCAGCCGGATGGCCTCAGCGAGATCCGTTTCTCCATCAAAATGGGCGAACAATTCGCGGTAACCAACAGTATTCAAGGCACTTAAATGACGCCATGGAAGAAGTGTACGAGCCTCTTCCAGCAGACCAACCTCCATCATCCTGTCGACCCGCTGATCGATATGGGCATATAATTCTTCCCTCGGAAGGACAAGTGATAGAATCCTGATATTGAATGACCTTATTGGAGGTTCACGTTTTCGGAATGATGAAAAGGTTCTTCCGGTACTCATACATACCTCAAGGCCCCTGAGAATTCTTGCAGGATTCTTCTTGTCAACCCGATCAAAATATTCCGGATCAAGCTGTTGTAGCATTAGCAACAAGGGTCCGATCCCTTCCTGATCAAGTTTTATTTTGAGTTGCTCGCGGATTTCAGGAGCTGGATCCGGGATTATATCAATACCATTTAGTATAGAATCCATATATAAACCTGATCCCCCGGTCATGATCACCCTGTTATGGCTTTCAAACAGCCCGTTGAGCAGGCTGATGGCCTCCTGTTCATAGCGGTAAACCGAGTAGTAATCATGAATGGACAGGTTACCGATGAAATGGTGCCTTATCGTCGCGAGCTCTTCTGGCTCAGGAACGGCTGTGCCTATTCTCATTTCACGATAGAACTGTCTGGAATCGCAGGAAACAATTTCTGTGTGCCACCTCTGAGCAAGGCGGATGCTGACATCGGTTTTGCCAACCGCCGTGGGACCACTGATAATAACCAGGGTTGGCATCAGGGTTTCAGGGATTTAAGGAATGATAATGTGTCGATATGATCAGCATAATCCCATAAGTCAGGTTTCTGCGCGAGCCCGAATGGGGTGTACTGATGGCCAACGATGCATTGGATGTTACCGGCCTGACTGTCCAGAAACGAGATCAGGTTTTCAAGACGACTGTAGTGGCTGTAATGAAGAGTGCCAATCGGGGAAAAAATGGCAGAATTTTCTATAATCAGGACGTTTCTGGTATCCTTGAAGCCGTGACCGGCAAGTTTCAAACAAGCGGTTTGATACACGAGATTATCCGAGTACATATGGTTTGGACTGATCCCTGTAAAGCGTCTTAGCGAGTCTGCAAGCCGATCAACCGGAGTATTAACCGGCAGAAAAACATGTGAAATACTGCGGCAACCGAGGCCATAGAATTCAAGGATATCGGCAGCAAGCCTAATATGTTCCTGCCTGGTTTCCGTTCCATCAAGAATAGCCACTGAAGTTCTGTTTTTCCGGATTATAGAGGGAATGTTCCTGTACTTCCTGTTAAAATACAGGCTTGTATTGTTTCCTCCGGTCGCAATAGCCGCATCCGGGGTTGGGTACTGATCTGTAAACCTGATATATTCACTGAATTGGGGCTCGATCCGGATCAACTCATCCGCAAGCAAGGGTATCAGGAGGTTGTCTTTTGTTGACAGCTTGCCCGTATAAGTGTTTCCGCTGATGAGTACGCTCAGAAAGTCATGAAATCCGACCATCGGGATATTACCAGCGGAAATAACCAGGACATCAGCGGAATGAGCGGGTTCCAAAGGCAGGTAGGGCTGAACCCACCGGTAAAGGTTGTCCGGTATAAGCATGGCAGACAGTCTCACGGTTGCCCTCCGGATTTCGGTTGGGCTAAACCATGGGTTTGTTTCAGAAACCTGACCGAGTGCAGGGGCGATCGCCTCTTCCATACGTCTTCCGAGACGGGTAAATGCATCAATCCGGGTTTCCAGGTTCATGGTATGGTAAAACGCCAAAAATAAGGATAAAATTCCTGTTGTGCCGTGGAATGAGTAATTTGGCAGAACCGAAAATCCGATTTGTGAAACAAAGCACCGTCTATTTCCGTAGAGCAGCCCTGGTCAGGGAGAATTTCAGGATCTCTTTTATGTCGATCCGATCGAATCTGCTCAGGACCATCCTGACTATCATGATTATCGCCTTTGGCATAATGGCTCTGATCGGTATTTTGACTGCGATAGATTCACTGAAGCGATCCGTTAATTCTTCCTTTTCGGCCATGGGTGCGAATTCTTTTACCATACGAAGCAGGGGCTATAATGTACAGATCGGGGCTCACCGTGAGAGAGTCAAGAACTATTCGAAGATTTCCTTTGAGGAGGCTCAGCGGTTCAAGGACGAGTTCCATTTTCAGTCGATCGTTTCGGTCTCGATAGGAGCCTCCGGTAATGCAACCCTAAAATATGAGAACCTGAAAACGAACCCTAACTTCTCGGTGAGGGGAGTGGACGAACGATATTTTGAAACCTCAGGGTATGAAATAGAGAAAGGACGGAATTTTTCGGAACAGGAGATTCGAAGCGGTGAGTCTGTCGTGGTAGTTGGTGCCGAAGTGGCGAAGGTACTTTTTAAATCGGGGCAGGATCCTTTAGAAAAGACTATATCGGTGAGTAATGGCAAATACAGGATAATCGGAGTCCTGAGGGAAAAGGGAGCATCCTTTATCGGAAGTGGCGACAGGCTTGCCTGCATTCCGGTTACCAATGTACGCCAGTATTTCTCCTATCCCAATATGTCATTTAACGTATCAGTAATGCCAGATGAGGGGGTTGGGATAGAGGAGGCAATGGGGGAGGCCGAAAGCCTGTTCAGGGTAGTCAGGGCCCTGGGGCCTATGGACGCATCTGATTTTCATATAGTACGAAGTGACAATATAGCGCAGCTTCTGATCAGTTCCATGAGCTCAATAACAATTGCCGCAACCTTAATTGGGATCATTACCCTTTTAGGGGCGGCAATCGGATTGATGAATATCATGCTGGTAACGGTAGCCGAGCGGACTCAGGAGATTGGTATACGCAAGGCAATCGGTGCCAATAACCGGACCATAAAACAGCAATTTCTTTTCGAAGCGGTCCTGATCGGCCAGTTAGGCGGTTTTGTGGGCGTCGGATTGGGAATCATTGTCGGAAACCTGATCCCGCTGATTGCAGGCGGCACTTTTGTGATCCCGTGGGGCTGGATACTGATGGGTTTTCTACTTTGTTTTATTGTTGGAATCATTTCCGGATTGTATCCGGCCGTGAAGGCCGCCCGTGTTGATCCAATTGAGTCGCTCAGATTTGAATAGGGTAGTATAAAAAACCCCGGGCTTTGAGCCCGGGGTTTAAATTAAAATAACTTCTTGATCAGGTCAACTACTCTGCAGCTGTATCCCCATTCGTTGTCATACCATGAAAAAACTTTAACGGTTTTTCCATTAACCATGGTGCTGAGTGCATCGAAGATAGAACTGTGAGTGTTGTGGATGATATCAACGGAGACGATCGGGTCTTCGGTGTATTCGAGGATACCTTTCATTGGGCCTTCAGCAGCAGCTTTCATGGCTGCATTAATCTGGGCAACGGTAGCTTCCACTTTGAGATTGGCCACGAAATCAACCAGTGATCCGGTTGGGGTAGGGACGCGGACGGCGCAACCGTCGAGTTTGCCCTTCAGCTCAGGAATTATTTTCCCAACAGCTTTGGCGGCACCGGTTGTGGTAGGAATCTGTGACACGGCGCAGGAACGTGCGCGACGCAGGTCCTTATGAGGTGCATCAAGGATTTGCTGATCGTTGGTATAGGAGTGTATGGTTGTCATAAAACCATTTTCCACACCAAAGTTGTCATTGAGGACTTTTACAATCGGGGCAAGGCAATTGGTGGTGCAGGATGCATTAGAAACACACGAATCGGTTGGCCTGAGCGCTGCATCATTAACACCGAGAACAATCATATTGTCTATTTCGTCCTTAGCCGGAACGGTAAGAATGACCTTTTTAGCTCCATTTTTCAGGTGGTCACCATATCCGCCTTTTTCACTTTCTTTCTTGGTGAATACTCCTGTTGATTCTATAACTACATCCGGGACCTGAGCCCACTTAATATTGATGGGGCTTCTTTCTGCGGTAACAGATACACTGATTCCGTTAACGATTATGTTCTGCTCATTAAAATCGACAGTACCATTGAACTTACCCTGTGTGGAGTCATACTTCAGCAGATGAGCCAGTGTTTTTGTGTCGGTAAGATCGTTGATTCCAACAACTTCCATTTCTGGTCTTTCAAGGATCAGCTTGAAAACGTTTCGTCCGATGCGACCGAAACCATTGATTCCAACTTTAATTTTTGCCATAATGATGTCTTTACTAGTAAACGTATAAGAGGTTCGAATTTTCGCACACAAAGGTAATACATCGGGGGCGGATTATCAAGAAATAAAAAACCCCGGTTTCCTTTGAAACCGGGGTTTTTTATTTCATTCGGTGTAAATTATTTCACCACAAATTTTGCAGAAGCCAGGTGACCACCAGAGATCATCCGTACCAGGTAGGTTCCGGCTCCCAGGTCGGAAGCAGGCATCTGAAATTCGTTGTTTCCTGCCGGTTGATTGGTCAGTTTTGTCGATTTAACCATTTTACCCTGCAGATCATAGATCTGGAATTCGATATCGGAATTGGATTCCAGTGAGTAGCGAAGGATAGCCAGGTCAGCAACCGGGTTAGGGGTTACCTGAACATTGATGGTACTGATTCCTGCAAGGTGGCTGGATGAGGCACCGCCTTTGGTTGCAAAGGTTTCTGATTTAAACAGACCCCTGCCGAAAGTTGCGGCATAGATTTCGCCGTGATTTTCAATTCCCCGTTCAGCGCTGTTTTCGAAACGCTGTTGTTTCAGCTGGAAAACAGGAAGGATTTCCATTCCGTTATTGTTTTCGCTGGCCCAAACCGGATTTGCATCGAAGAAATTGGAGGTTGAATAGACTCCATATTCAGTACCAACGATGACTTCGTTATGGTTTCTCCAGTTGAAGATTGCTGAATAAATCGGTGCCTGGGGAAGGTTGCCCTGAATCGGTACAAAACTGTTGGTTGAATCCTTTGCAGTAGTTGCCGTTGTGCTGAGGTAAATATAGTCCGTGTTGCCGTAGTTTCCGCAGGTGACAATCACATTATCGGGATTGGTTGGGTCAACCGTAATACTGGTTACAACCTGAGAAAAAGATCCGATGGCAGCTAAGGTTTGTTTCCACAGCGGCTTTCCTGTGATGGGGTCGAAACCGGTGAAGGTGTCCATTGATTTACGGTCACGGGCATTTTCAAAGTTACCGTTTCTGTATATCAGATATTTTTTCTCTGAAGCATCCCATACTGCGCTGAAAATATTATTGCCATCCGCAGAAATAGTCACTTCTATCACATTGTCAATATTGGTTCCTGTTGAGGATAATCTGGTCCGCTCAATAGTGGAATAGAACTGGCTTCTGTAGAGTTCCACGCCGCTCAGCGGGTGACGGTTTGCCTTAATACCGGCCTGACCTATTTTACCGAAAGCGATAAGTGCCTGATAGGTGTCCTGAACTTTTACAGTGTCACCGGTAAGAAGCGGTGCAGTGAGAGTTTTTGCAAGGGGATACTTTCGGATCATACTCTGCGCAATGATCGTCTCACTGGCATTATAGTCGCGGTCTGCAATAAACATGACACTGTCCCATGATTTCGGATCATTATAGCTTTCCCATAATGCCATCGGAGAGAGCCAGGTTCCGCCGTTGGCCACCGGATAATAGCCCTGGTACGACGATTGGTTTTCCACGACAAACCTGCGATGTACGCTGCCACCGGGGGTAGTATAGAACTTGTAGTTCGGGTCGAGTGTTGAGATTTCGCAATCACCGCCATGCCTGAAGCTAATAAAAGGATCGAATAATTGACCGCCCCACCAGTTGGCATACATCGGATCGTTGCCTTTGAAGTCGATGTACAGGATACCGTTGTCCATCGAACCGCCCAGGACTTCACCCTTGGGTGAATAAGCTACGGTAAGGAATTGTGTAACGTTGTAATTCTTGTTGAGGGTACGCCAGGTTCTTCCTTTGTTATTAGAAACGGCAACACCTCCGCTGGTTCCGATATAAACGGTATTCGGATCAGTATTGCTGAATACGATGGTATGCTGATCACGATGAACATAAAAACCACGGTTTGGCAGGTCCATCGGTTCGTCCAGCGTTACGCGTTCCCAGCCTGTTTTATACGACCAGGAGAATACATCCTTGCCGCCGATCATAATGAATCCAGGATTTGAAGGATCTACGCCCAGAGCGCTTGCATAATTACCTTCTGATCCCAGGGGTGAGAAATAGCCTGAACCGCCGGGTCCGATAACTGCCCAGGTAACGCCACCGTCAATTGATTGATAAATATTTGACAGCGGGTAACCGGTTATGGTGGTTCCGGACTTGGTCAGACCTGCAACGAGGCAGTACGCAAAGTTTGGATCGGATGGGGCAAAAGCAAATGTCATCCGACTGATATCTTTATCTACGATTTGGCTAGTGGTCAATCCTGTGGCTGAAGAGACTTTTGTAAAAGTTCCGGGATCGCCGTTGGTTGAGCGATAAGCCATTTTCCCTACGCTGGCGAGGACGGCTCCGTTGGATCCGACGGCTACATGGCCGGCTTCAGTGGTCACCTCTGGGATCGGGTTAGTCCATGATTGTCCGCCGTCGGTTGAAAGGCGGAGACCTTTAACGGTTGCTGCGTAGATTCGGGAGGCATTGGTTGGGTCGGCAGCAAGTGCGTAAACGAGAACAAATTCTTGTTTTGATTCGGTAGTGGACCATGTTGATTCCAGGCGGGCAAAAGTGTTGCCATGATCAACGGATTTCCAGATTCCCTGACCCAGAATTCCCTGGTGCTGGTTTTGTACATCTCCTAAAGTTACTGCAGGGCCTTCGCCGGTGCCATAGTAAATATCACCGTTTGAAGCCTGGCAAATTGAGGAGACGGCCAGATTTTCAAACAGTTCACCGTTGGCTGTCAAGGTTTTCTCCCATGAGTTACCACCGGTTGTAGTCTTCCACAGGCCACCGCTTACGCTGCCTGCGAAACAAACATCGGAATTATCCTTGTCGATCAGGAAAGCACGGGTACGGCCGCCGACATTGTTGGGGCCCAGTTCCTGCCATGCCATGTTAAGTGAATTGCCGCCTTTTTTAGTCAGGGCCTTTACCTGATCCTGAGCTTTGACCAGGTCGGCGATGTCAATCGTTCCCGAATACTGATTGACACGGCGGGCATTAAGCCAATTAGCTGCATTCATGGGGTCCAGATCTTTGACGGTTTGATTTCCGTCACTGGTAAGAAGGTTATTAGCTTCTCTACCAGATTGAGCCAGAGCCGTGAATCCAGCGGATAAAACAAGAGCAAGTGCAAAGAGTAAATGTTTGTTTTTCATAATCTTAAAATTTCAATAACAGCGTAGGTTTCCCAACGAATATAGGGTCTAAAAATACAAAAAAAATGAATAAACCAAAATTTGCATATTTTTTTTGAAAACCAATAAATACGGGCGTCTCAGCGATTCCGATTTAACCCGGTGATCAGTTCTGACGACCGGAAACGGGGGTTTGAATCCGGCGACGGGCATCCAGTACTTTTCCAAACCGATAGGTTGCAAAAAGGGAGAAGAACAGCTGTCTGTTGTTTTCAACCGCAAGAATCGGCATCTTCTTTAAAAATGCATCCATCTGGAATCCTCCTTCAATTGCATTAAGAATCCGATCCTCTGAACCATATTCAAAACAGAGTCCGCAACGGGCAAAAGCACCCGGATTAATGCCGATTTCATTCAATCCTACAAAGAAGGACTCTTTGTCGTAGATGTCATAAATGCTTTGCATATAATCGGGATCAAAAGGAGCGCGTTCTTCCACCTGAATTTCGTAGGTTTTTGGGTCATAACCCAGGATTTTAATGTAATAAACCGGCTTAAGCAGGCCGAGAGAGAGTCCGCCGGAAGCAAAGTATCGGATTGATATTCCACCCTGGTCCAATTTGCTGAAGATCTCTTTTTGATAACCCACTCCACCCCGAAGGATGAAAGCTTCATTCAGTTTACCGAAAACATAGGTCCGGCCCCAGCCGCCCCGGTAAGGGCTCTGGCTCTGGATTTCTTTCGGATGACGCAGATTGGCAAAATCCACATCATAGATAATGCTGCTAAATGAATTGATCCTTTTGGCGAAGCGGTAATTAACGGACCATCCGTTTGACACCATGCTTCCTGCCCAGCTCCTTTCATTGCGGAAAAAGACTTTTGGCTGATTGTCAATTTCCCCCTGAGAATAAACACCTGCCGGGATGGCAAAGAACACTAGGAAAGACAAGCTTAATTGTTGCAGAGTTTTATTGAGCATCCTAGTTTTAACAAATATAGTGATTTCTAATTTAATATGCTGCTATCTGGACTTTAAATTAGCGGATGAGATTAAATCCAGGCCTGCCAATCGTGCATAACGGTCGCGTATGTCATGGTAATATACAAAAACATAATAGTCATTGACCGTTTCATAAAAGTCCCACTCAACCGGATTCGGATTAAGCGAAGCACCGTCCTCGCCAACCAGGCTATACTGATAATTATAGTACCCTTGCTTTAATAGCAGGGAAACCTGATACGATTGCGTCTCCTGGTGATATATCATCTTGCATTCCGGCAAATGTCTCCAGTCGGACAATCCTCCGAAAACATAAACATCCGAACCGTCAAAGGGCTCAGGTGCTTGGAGCCGAAAGTCGACCCAAACATACTGTCCTTCAATATCCGAGTCAGAAGCGTCATCCCACTTAATCAGATATTTGCCATTGATATCTTCCTGAAAAACATAATACTTCCGGTCATTCACAAGATCAGGCTTGAGGAAAACTCTCATCAGCGGCCTTTCGAAGCGGATCTCTGCAATACGGTCGGAGTTGAATTTCAGCGATTTTGTATCGAAATGCCTGAATTCACTGCCCCCGGGAAACAAATTCTCCTCTTCATAATCATAAACCAGTGAGTCGGGATGCACAAATTTCGGAACCAGCTCTGTGATTGCATTTTCCCAATAGTAGTTTTTAACCACTGAAACCCGAATATCACGCTGGGGATTATCCGTTCTGAAGGAAGAATAATCCAGGGAGAAATCGACCTCCTGATGGGTGCCGAAATAATTGAGATTGTCCGTCCGGTGGATGGCAGTCCGAACCTTGGCCATGGGCTCTACAATATAAAACCGTCGGGTCAGTACCGGATCTTCACGGTTATAATTCCGGTACACATAGAGGATATAATTACCTGACAGTTTGATTTTCAGATCCTCATTCGGGAAGGAAAGCTGGTAATGTATATAGGGTTGCATGGTATTCCGTGAATACCTGTAATTCCGGATTTCATTATCCGGAAGTCCGGAAATATATTCTGTTTCAGAAAGATCGGTGGGTTTCCAGTCAGGTGTGCAGTGAATCACTGTATAGGTATAGGTTTCTGCACGGCTTGTAAGGTCATCAAACTCCAGAACAAGCCGGGTGGTATCGGAAAGATTCCGGTAGGGAGCCGAAAGCCGCCAACCCATCCTGTAAAGTTCAACGGATTTCACGGACTCAAGGTAACATCTGTCGGCAAATTCGATAGAGTCCGGATAGGTTACCGGCCGAACCTTGGTCTTTTTAAGTTTACCTTCTTCATTGCTAAAGCTTTGGCATTCAAAACCGTAAAGAAGGAACATAAGTAGATAAATAAATATTTTCATATTGTTATGTAACAAACACAAAAAATCTATTTTTGTGGTTCTATTCAAAATAAATGCCATTGCCATGTCAAAGGTAATTAAAATCAAGCGAGGATTGGATATCAGGCTAAAAGGCTCTGCTGAATTGCAACTGGCCGAACCTGGCCTGACCGGACTCTTTGCGGTAAAACCAACCGATTTCAAGGGATTGGAATTCAGGGTTCTTCGCAAGGCAGGCGAGGAAGTAAAAAAAGGTACACCGGTGCTTGCCGATAAGAGCCATCCGGAAATTGTTTTAGTCTCGCCGGTGGCTGGAAAAGTGGCCGCGGTTAACCGTGGGGAGCGCAGAAAGCTCCTCGAAGTGGTCATAGAGTCTTCGGGGGAGCTGAGTTACGAGACCTTAAAGAAAGGCAGTCCTGCCGATATGGACGGAACTTCAGTAAGAGAGCAGATCCTCAGCGCTGGTCTCTGGCCAGCCATTATTCAGAGGCCTTACGGAACTGTTGCCCGGCCTGATCATGCTCCCCGCGATATTTTTATCTCAGCCTTTGATTCTTCGCCTCTCGCTCCGGACTACGAATTCATCCTGAAAGGGCAAGCGGCGGAATTCAAAACGGGTATTCTCGCCCTTAAAAAGCTGACTGCAGGTAAAATTTATGTGTGCCTGTCGCCTGAATTGATAGATTCCAAGGTTTTTACGGGCATTGAAGGTGTTGAGTACACGGTGTTCAAGGGACCTCATCCGGCTGGCAATACGGGAATCCAGATTCATCACCTGGCACCAATAAACAAAGGTGAAGTGATATGGACAATTACGCCGCAATTCGTCGCTTTGATTGGTCGCACCTTTCTGACCGGAAAGCCTGATTTTACATGGACCGTTGCACTTGCCGGCTCAAGGGTGAAGATCCCTCAATATTATAAAACGGTGATTGGTGCGCAGCTAAGCCCGATGATCGCATCAAACCTGGTTGAAGCAGAATTGCCGGCACGTATCATCAGCGGAACTGTACTAACCGGCGCTAAAATTGAGCCTGACGGTTTTATTGGATTTTATGATTCTTTGGTGACCGTTATACCCGAAGGAAAATATTTCGATTTTTTCGGATGGGCACTGCCGGGCATTAATAAGTATAGCATGTCCCGGGCTTTCCTGAGTTCAGTTTTTCCAAAAAAATCATGGGATCTGAACACCAATCTGAATGGCGGGCACAGGGCCTTTGTGATAACGGGGCAATACGAAAAGGTGCTGCCTATGGACATTTATCCCATGCTGCTGTTAAAATCAATTCTGGCCAATGATATTGACAAGATGGAACAGCTCGGAATTTATGAAGTTATCGAAGAAGACCTGGCGCTGTGTGAATTTGTCTGCACATCAAAGATTGACATTCAGGATATTCTTCGTTCAGGCCTTGACCTGATCCGGAAGGAATTGAATTAGATGGATCCCAAATACAGAATTGCATAAAAAGATGAAAGCGAATAAATTACGGCAATTAGTTGATCGGGTAAAACCCCAGTTTGAAAAGGGGGGTAAACTATCGAAATTGCACTCTTCATTTGACGCATTTGAATCATTTCTGTTTGTGCCCGACAAGGTTACCCTCAGAGGAAGCCATATACGCGACAGCATTGATTTAAAGCGAACGATGACCATAGTTATCATTGCTTTGCTCCCGGCGCTTGTTTTTGGGATATTTAATGCTGGCTACCAGCATTTCCTGTCTGTCGGCCAGGCGGTAACTTTTTTTTCATGGCAGGCATTCGGCTTCGGCTTCCTTAAGGTTTTTCCGATCATAGTAGTTTCATATGTTACGGGCCTTGGAATTGAGTTTATTGTTGCCCAGATTAAGGGACACGAAGTGAACGAAGGATTCCTGGTAAGCGGTATGCTGATACCGTTAATCATGCCGGTTGATGTTCCTCTTTGGATGGTTGCACTGGCCACGGCTTTTGCCGTCGTATTTGGCAAGGAAATTTTCGGGGGTACCGGGATGAATATCTTTAACCCGGCCCTGCTTGCCAGGGTATTCCTGTTTTTCGCCTACCCGGCTTTTATGACCGGCGACCGGATCTGGATTGCCGGAATGACGAAAGGGGCGGGGGTTGTTGACGGATTCAGCGGAGCAACACCGCTTGGCGAGCTGGCTGCGGGTCATTCTGATAAGCTGCAGGATTTCATGACTCTGTTCCTGGGCGCCATTCCCGGTTCAATCGGGGAGACTTCCAAACTCGCCATTCTCATCGGGGCTGTGATCCTGATTGTAACAGGGATTGGTTCGTGGAGAATCATGGTTTCCATGATAGCCGGAGGGCTGCTGATGGGCGGCATCCTTAATCTGGTCGGGGCTAATGCCTATATGGAGGTGCCATTTTATTATCACCTCGTTATAGGAAGCTTTGCTTTCGGAGCCGTTTTCATGGCCACCGACCCGGTTTCCTCCTCCCAAACACAGACGGGAAAATGGATCTACGGCTTTTTTGTCGGGTTTATGTCCGTGCTGATCCGTGTCGTTAATCCCGCATACCCGGAAGGCGTCATGCTGGCTATACTCCTGGGCAACGTCTTTGCCCCGTTGATTGATCATTTTGTAGTTCAGGCGAATATCAACCGCCGATTGAAAAGAGCAACGATTAAAGTCTGACAATAAAACGGAAATCGCCATGAATAAAAGTAATACCTATATATTCATCTATTCCACGGTAATGGTGGTTGTAGTGGCTTCCCTGCTTGCCATGGCATCCAATGTGCTCAAGCCATTCCAGGAAAAGAACCTTGAGATTGCCAAGAAACTTGAGATTCTGCATTCTGTGGATAAAGGCTGGGATGCTTCCTCCGCCGATTCCAAGAATGCTTATGTTGACGGGGAATATGCCAAATACATAGCTGAAACCCTGGTTGTCAACGCCAGCGGCGATACCATTTCCGGCCAGGATGCCTTTATGGTTGACCTGGTAAAGGAAATGGAGAAGGATTCTTCTGCACGAAGTCTCCCCGTGTTTGTCTGTCACCAAGACAACGGGGGTGTCAATTATATCTTTCCGGTTCAGGGGAAGGGATTGTGGGGTCCCATCTGGGGATACGTCTCACTAAAAGAAGATATGAATACGATTGCAGGGGTTTTCTTTGACCACCAGGGTGAAACCCCCGGATTGGGTGCAGAAATCAATACCCTTTGGTTTCAAAAGCCCTTTATTGGAAAAAAACTTTTTAACGCTTCCAGTCAGTTTGTCGCCATCAAGGTGGCCAAGACCGGTGAACCCAGGGAAGCAGAGCACTCAGTTGATGCAATATCCGGAGGTACCATCACCAGTAAAGGCCTGCAAAATACCATCTTCGACAGTATGCAGATGTACCTTCCATTTCTAACCAAGAATAAAAAATAAGGATATGAGCCAGATGTTTTCTTCTAAGAACCTCAAGCTGCTGACCAATCCACTTAACCTGGAGAACCCGATAACGGTTCAGGTTCTGGGGATTTGCTCAGCATTGGCTGTTACCGTAAAAATGAAGCCCGCCTTCGTTATGGCTCTTTCGGTGATCATTGTAACAGCATTCTCAAACCTGATCATTTCCACACTCCGGAAATCCATTCCGGTCAGGATCCGAATCATCGTTCAGCTGGTTGTGGTTGCGTCACTGGTAATTATTGTAGACCAGGTCCTTAAGGCATTTGTGTATGATGTGAGCAAACAGTTATCCGTTTTTGTCGGGTTAATCATAACAAACTGCATCCTTATGGGCCGCCTGGAAGCCTTCGCCATGGCCAACAAGCCCTGGGAATCCTTTATTGACGGGATTGGAAATGGGATTGGATACGGATGGATCCTGATCGCGGTTTCATTTGTCAGGGAGTTTTTAGGGTCAGGATCGGTTTTCGGTTTTCCGGTTATGGAGAAAATCGGTGCCTATTCAATCGGTTATGTGAACAACGGACTGATGATTATGCCGCCAGCCGCTCTGATCATTGTTGGGGTAATTATTTGGATACAACGAAGCAGGACTAAAAGTCTCATTGAAAAGGAATAAATCAGGCAAATCATGGAAAATCATATTAATCTATTTGTCAGTTCGGTCTTTGTTAACAACATGGTGTTTGCCTATTTCCTGGGCATGTGCTCTTATCTGGCTGTTTCAAAGACTGTTAAAACTGCGGTTGGCCTCGGTGCTGCAGTTATTTTTGTGATGATAATCACTATCCCGGTTAATTATTTGCTTGAAAAGTATTTATTGGTTGAAGGGGCATTAACCTGGATCAGCCCGAAGTTGGCGGAACTGGATCTCAGTTTCCTAAGCTTCATTATGTTTATTGCTGTTATTGCGGCGATTGTTCAACTGGTTGAAATGATTGTTGAGCGTTTTTCACCCTCCCTGTATAATTCCCTTGGAATCTTTCTCCCTCTGATTGCCGTCAATTGCGCGATATTGGGCGGTGCTTTGTTTATGCAACAGAAAGAATTCTCAACAGTTTGGGAATCTGCAACATTTGCCTTAGGGTCGGGCATTGGCTGGGCGATCGCAATCATCGCACTGGCTGCTTTGCGGGAAAAAATGAAGTATTCCAACGTGCCGGCTCCCTTGCGTGGCCTGGGCATCACTTTCATTCTTGTGGGCCTGATGGCCATGGCATTCATGGGCTTCATGGGTTTTAAAATTTAACCTGATAAACAGCATAATCATGATTCTACTCGAAGCGACAACCGGTACCGGCATTCTTATTGCCATCAGCATAGCTGTTTTTCTGCTGGTTCTTCTCCTGTTGGTAGCCCTTTTATTATATGCCAAGAAGAAACTCACACCTCAAGGCCTCGTAAAGGTTACTATTAATGATGAACGGGTACTGGAAGTTGAGCCCGGAACCAATGTTCTCTCAACTCTTTCGGCTAATCAAATTTTCCTTCCTTCAGCCTGCGGCGGAGGGGGAACCTGTGCCATGTGCAAGTGCCAGGTTCTGGAGGGCGGCGGTGAAATACTGCCTACGGAAGTAGGATATTTTTCGAGGCGCGAACAACAGAATCATTGGAGACTGGGATGCCAGGTCAAGATAAGGAGTGATATCAAGATTAAGGTTCCTGAAGCTGTTCTGGGTATTAAGAAATGGGAGTGCGAGGTGGTTTCCAATGGTAATGTGGCCACTTTTATCAAAGAGTTTGTGGTGAAGTTACCGGAAGGCGAAACCCTGGACTTTGAATCCGGCAGCTATATTCAGATAGATGTTCCTGCCATAACGGTCGGTTTCAGCGATTTTGACATCGAAACTGAGTACAGGGATGAATGGGACAAGTACAAAATGTGGGGACTCAAAATGGTCAATCCCGAGCCCACATTCAGGGCTTACAGCATGGCCAACCATCCGGCTGAAGGGAATATCGTCATGCTGAATATCCGGATTGCAACCCCGCCATGGGATGCGGCTAAGTGTGGATTTTCCACGGTTAATCCCGGAATCTGTTCTTCGTATATTTTCTCGCGCAAACCCGGGGATAAGGTCATTGTTTCCGGACCTTACGGGGATTTCCATATCAAGAAAACCAACCGTGAAATGGTCTATATAGGCGGTGGCGCCGGTATGGCACCACTTCGGTCACATATCTTCCATATGTTCAACACCCTGAAAACCGACCGCAAAGTCAGTTACTGGTATGGTGCACGTTCAAAACGCGAGGTGTTCTACGAAGACGAGTTCCGTAAGATTGAAAAGGATTTCCCGAATTTCACCTTCAATCTCGCCCTCTCAGAGCCTAAGCCTGAGGATAACTGGACAGGTCTTGTCGGATTTATACATAAGGTTTTGTATGACAAGTATCTGGGCCAGCATGAGGAGCCGGAGGAAATCGAATACTACCTGTGCGGCCCCCCGCAAATGAACGATGCAGTCCTCAAACTTCTCTACAACCTGGGTGTACCGGATGAGATGATTGCGTTCGATGATTTTGGGGGATAGGGAAAAGTTGGCAACTTTGTCTCCATGCAACGTTTCTCTATTCTGGTTGTCCTGCTGACGGGCTTACTGGTTTCCTGTTCCGGCCCGATGAAGTACCATTTTCAGGAGGGGCCGGTTTATGGTTCTACCTATCACATCTACTATGAATATCCGGATGGCAAGTCCCTTGAGAAGGATATCCTGGCCTTACTTAAAAGAATAGATGCATCGATGTCATCCTACGACCCGGGCTCGCTCATATCGAGGCTGAACAGAAATGATTCAGCTGCGAGCCTGGATGCCGATCTTGAGAGGGTCTTAACCGTGGGTTTCGAAGTATCGGAGAAATCAGGCGGGGCTTTTGACATGACTGTTGCACCCCTGGTAAATGCATGGGGATTTGGTTTTACCGCCCGGGAAAAAATGACTCCTCAACTTGTCGACAGCCTGCTGAAGATCACGGGATATAAAAGGGTTACCATTCGGGATGGCCGGCTGGTTAAGGATGATCCAAGGATTATGATTGATGTTAATGCGATTGCTCCTGGCTATGCATCGGATGTGATATCGGAATTATTTGAATCCAAAGGGATTAGGAATTATCTGGTGGAGATTGGCGGAGAACTGAGGTGCCTTGGTGTTAACCAGAAAGGAATCCCCTGGCGAGTGGGTATCGACAAACCTCTGGAGAATGAAGTTGAAAGGGAAATCGAGCAGGTGCTGCAGATGAGCAGGGGATCGGTTGCAACCTCAGGGAATTATCGGAAATTCTATGAGGAGGATGGGGTGAAATATTCACATACCATTGACCCGAAAACCGGATATCCGGCTCGTAGCAACCTTCTCTCCGCAACAGTTTTGACCGATAAATGCATTTATGCCGATGCCTGGGCTACGGTATTCATGGTGATCGGAATGGAAAAGGCAATTCAGCTGTTGAAACAGCTCGATGGAATGGAGGTACTTTTTATTTATAGTGATGAACAGGGAAATCTGAAAGAGTGGCAGTCAGCCGGCATTGCTGCCATGATTTATAAGTCATCCACAGCGGCACAGGAACAGCCGAATCCGCAATCGCGCTGATTATCAATGGATTTAACTCCATCTCTATACGTCTTTCCCTGCAATTCCCGGTAAGATTTTATTTCGTCCTGTTTTGCGCAGGTGAGCCCCATTTTTTTCATATTTGGATTGGTGCCGACTTCACTATCGGGAAACTTCCCATTCTTCCTGAAGAAAATGTTAAGTCCAAGTCCTAAAACGGCAATCCCAACAATAACCGATGATGCGATCAAAACAGTGAGAAACATTTTATATCCTGGTTTTATAATACTAACGCCTGTCTGTTATTATTGTTTCAGAAACCTTACCTATTGTGAGGCTTCATCATAAGCTGCTTCCATCTCTTTCCAGGTGCTCCCGATATCGCTGTCAAGGCCAATGGAAATCCTGACAAGGCCTTCGGAGAGTCCCATTGAACGCTGGACGTCAAGGGGAATTTCAGAAGAGGTGCTGGTCCCGGAATTTGAAAAAAGTGTTTTGTAATATCCAAGGCTGACAGCGAGATATCCGAGATGCCTTTTCTGCATGGCTACCATAAAGAGGTTGGCTTTTTCCTTCGTACCCATATCGATACTGAAGAGGCCGCCATAGCCGTAGCCCGGATTCATCAGGCTGTTAAACAATTCATGCTGTTTGTGGGAGGTCAGTCCCGGATAGGTTACCACCGCACCTTTTGAACGGAATTGCCCGGCAATATAGGCTGCATTCTGGCTATGCTTCAGAATGCGGATGGGCAAAGTGAACAGGTTCTTGTGAATGGAGGCGGAGCGCAGGGGATCCAGCACAGGTCCGAGCAGCATTGAAACTCCGCTGTTTACATCGGAAATGCTGTTTATAAAATCAGCATCCGCGCATATGGCGCCTGCTATACAGTCGCTTTTTCCATTTATGAATTTTGTCAGGGAGTGCACAACCACGTCGGCACCAAGTTCACTCGGGCTGATAATAATCGGGGTGAAAGTATTGTCGATAACCAGCTTGATCCCTTTACTGTGTGCGATTTCAGCAAGCCTGGGGATATCGGAAACAACAAGCAGGGGATTGGTAAGGGATTCGGTATAGATGACTCTTGTATTGGGCCTGATAGCGGCTTCAACAGACTTTAGATCAGAGATATCCAGGAAAGTGACGGCAATATTGAACCGTGGCAGGAGGTTTTTAAAAAATGCATAGGTACCGCCATATGTTGTGACGCTGGTTATGATATGGTCGCCGGACGAGCAGATCTGCAAAATGGTATTGGTGATGGCTGCCATACCGGAAGCGGTGACCCAGCCTGATTCCGTATTTTCGAGAGCTGCCAGTGCCTTTGATAGTATGAGGTTAGTGGGGTTCCAGTGCCGTCCGTAGAGGAAACAACCTTCAAGTTTTCCATCAAAGCAATCCGTCATTGAATTGCCGGTGTCAAACTGGAAGGTTGACGAGTCTGTTATGGCCGGATTTACGCCATCGTGTTCCATTACGCGCAAAGTGGCCTGTATGCGGAGGGCCGGATCTGATTTTAACATAAAACGTTGGAATTATTGGCCAAAAGTAATAAAAATCTCTATATTCGTTTATGAGCAAAGGTGAGACCCGGAAGGAGAATCTGGACTTTTTCAAAATCCAGCACAACGATACAGATCCCCGGAAGGGCAGGGTATTGGTTGCCGAGCCTTTTCTGAAGGATTCCTATTTCAAGCGATCGGTAGTCATAATTACCGAGCATAATCCGGAGGGAACCCTTGGTTTTGTTTTGAATAATCCCATTGATTTCCAAATCGATGAAATTCTCAAAGATTTTCCCCCGATCGATTCAATCATTTCGATCGGAGGGCCGGTTCGCACGGATACCGTCCATTATCTACACACCCTTGGACATATGATTCCGGAGAGCGAGGAGGTCATGGAGGGTATATGGTGGGGCGGCGAACTGGAGGTGATTCGCGGAGGCATACGTGAGGGTTGGATAGCGAGCCATCAGATACGGTTTTTCGTCGGATACTCCAGCTGGCATCCGGGGCAGCTGGCGCGGGAAATTGGTGAGAATTCCTGGCTGGTAACGGAAATTGACCCGCTTGACCTGATGCATGGTCATGACATCCGATTGTGGGAGAGTATTCTGATGCAAGAGGATGAGCGCTACAAAATCTGGACGCGCTATCCGGAAGACCCCATGCTGAACTGATCTGTCCTCTGAACCAGGTCCTTAAGGCGCTCACTCAGGGCAGACGACACCTTCCGGTAATATCTTTTATTCTCGTAGGACAGTACCCAGCGGATTCCGTAGAGATCATCGGTGAGAAAAACCTCTTCTGCATTTCCGAGGTCCTCAGGTGTGATTTTGTGGACTTCGGTGAAGTTAAGTCCGGCTTTGATGATCAGGTTTTTGGTTATCCCTGTCATAAGCCGGGGAAAGCAATTGTTTTCCGGGCCAGGAGTAACCACCCGGTCTTTTATCCTGAGAAATACATTTGCAGAGGAAGCTTCAGAGAGACGGCCCTTCGGGTCGAGCAGAAGAATTTCGTCCCAGCCATTTGCAACACACTCTTCCCGTATGAGCAGGGATCGGATCCTGCTCCGTACCATAGAGCTGTAGAATGGTTCACCTGAATTTCTGTACCCCGATGAAATGCCGATGGCAAGTCCTTTTGAGTTCAAGGGGAAGAAGTCATCGGGACGTTCCTCGGTAAAGGCCAGGTATTGAAAGCCTTTTGTGCCATCAAGTCCTGCCGTAACCTCAACGGGCATTATCACAAGGTGGATCACAGTTCCCTTGAAGCTCCTGTTTTTATTGAGCAGTTTTTCGAATTTTGGTAACAGCATGGGGTAGGAGAGCGCGATGGGTAACTCCCATCCTACAGACTGAAACCTAAGGGTTAAAATCCTCAGGGAAGCTTCGAGAAAGGGAATCCGGTTACCGGACGCAAAAAAATCGGCCCGGATAGCCTGATCGGCCTGAAGGATCCATTCCTCCGGATCTTTCAGCCAGGATTCACGGGTAATGACGGACCCATTTAACAGGACATAATTGTATTTCATGGTCAGCTCCCTGTTAGCTGGCTGAAAAAGTACCCTGCAAGGGATGGATTGAGAATTATTGGCACGGCAAAACCGAAAAGTGCGCCAAAGAAATGTGTGTCATGGGCTACATTATCGCCGCTTTTTCGACTCATTATCCAGCTGTAGATCAGGTATATTGCTCCGAAAATAATTCCTGGCACCGGAAGCAGGCCGAAAAAATAGATTTTATTCCAGGGATCGAAAAATATCGTGGCAAAAACAACCGCCGAAACGGCTCCGGAGGCGCCCACCGCATTGTAGAGGTAGTCGTTTCTGTGCCGGATAAGTGCGTACAGGGGTGATATCAGGATCGCACCCAAATAAAGGAAAAGGTAAAAGGGGATCCAGCGATCGCCAAAGAAACCTTGAAAGTATTTCTCCAGGGCAATTCCAAAACTATAGAGTACCAGCATGTTAACCAGCAGGTGGGTAAGGTTTGCATGCAGGAAAGCGTGAAGGATAAGCCGTGCATATTGCTTCCGCTTAAGTATCTGATACGGATTGAACTGATATTTATAGATCAGTCCGTGGTTGCGGAATGCGAGAAGGGAGAACACCGTGGTAACTATGATGATGATCAGTGTCATCGTTAAAATTAATGTAAAATTTTGAATATCAGTTCTTTAAGTAGATCTCCAGGTTCTGCCGAGACATTACCGAACCCTTTGGATTTAAGATCATATTCCCTGAGGAGGGAGATAATTATCAGGACTTTTTTCTTTGGATAGAGCCGGCTGGCATGCTCATAATCGGGCACAAAATAGGCGTTAATTCCGAGGGAGGCCGTGACCGACCGTGTGCTTTTATCCTCAAGGTACTGATAGGCCAGAAGTTTACCAAAGAAATAAAAGAGTGAGGAAATCGTCAGTGATATATGGTTGTCACGCTGGTTGTCGGCCAGGTAATTAATGATTCTGTTAGCTTTCAGGATGTTTTTTCTGGAGAGGGCCTTTACCAGCTCAAAACTGTTGAAGTCCTTGCTGATTCCGCTGTTTTCCTCGATGTGGGCCGGGGTAATTTTGATTTGGCCGGCGGGAAGGGTGATCAGAAGCTTGTCGATTTCGCCGGAAACCCGTGCCAGGTCATTACCAAGATATTCCGTGAGAATCATGGCAGCCCCTGGCTCAATGTGGTACCCCTTCTTTTTCAGGTATCCTTCAATCCACCTGGGAATCTGGTCTTCGTAAATCTTTTTGGTCAGCAGAACCACACCATTCTGTTCAATTGCCTTGTAAAGCTTCTTTCTTTTGTCGAGGGTGTCATTTTTATAACACAGGACGAGGATGGTTGACCGTAACGGGTTTTGGGCGTAATACTGAAGATTGTCAATTTTCTGTACGGACTGGGCTTCCTTGACCACAACCATATTATACTCGGCACCCATGGGAAAACGACGGGCGATGTTGTCAATCTGAGTTCCGTCCAGGTCCTTTCCATAAACGATATTGAGGTTAAAGGCCTTTTGGCCTTCATCGAGAACAGTTTCCTGCAAAAGGTCAGAGACCTGATCGATAAACCAGGGCTCTTCACCCATCAGGAGGTAAATCGGAACATATTTTCGGTTCCGGATGTTGTTCATTATCTCTTCAAAGGTCATGGGATACCGGATATGTTAGAAGTGGAGATGTTTTACTGATCGCCCTTGCCCGATTAATTCTTCCATCGCCTTGATACCGAGGTTGAGGTGGTCGGAGACATATTTTTTCGAAACTTCCCGATCACTTTCGGCTGTTTTAACACCACTGGAGATCATGGGCTGATCGGAAACCAGGAGCAAGGCTCCCGATGGGATTTCATTGTAAAATCCTACGATAAAGATGGTTGCGGTTTCCATGTCGATTGCCATGGAGCGGGTTTTTGCAAGATATTTCTTGAACCGCTCATCATATTCCCAAACTCTTTTATTGGTTGTATAAACGGTGCCAGTATAGTAGTCAAGACCATAATCCCGGATAACCGATGAAACAGCCCGCTGAAGCATAAATGCAGGCAGGGCAGGTACTTCGGGCGGGAGGTAATCATCGGATGTTCCTTCGCTCCGGATGGCAGCGATGGGCAGGATCAGATCACCGACTTTGTTCTTCTTTTTAAGCCCCCCGCATTTTCCAAGGAAGAGGCAGGCTTTGGGATGGATGGCGCTTAACAGGTCCATGATGGTTGCGGCATTGGCAGAGCCCATGCCGAAGTTGATCATGGTTATGCCGCCGGCACTGGTATTCGGCATGTTTACATCACGAATCACTTCGGTACCGTTCATCTCTGCAAAGGCTTCAACGTACTGGTTGAAGTTCGTAAGGATAATATGCCGGGTAAAATCCTCCAGATTTCTGCCCGTGTAACGGGGCAGCCAGTTCTCCACGATTTCCTTTTTGGTTTTCATGAGGCAGTAATGACTAGGATCGGTATCTTAGTGCCTGACATAACTTGCCATGCAGCCGCTAAATTTACCAACTTATTCATTCAATTTAAAATCGGAGGGGGGGAGTGACCTTATTTTCGATGAATTCAGGAACCGTTGGGTGGCTTTAACCCCTGAAGAGTGGGTGAGACAGAATGTTGCCAGGTACCTCGTTTCGGAATTGGGCTATCCCTCTTCCCTGATGTTGCTCGAGCAAAAGATTCGCATGAATGGGATGGCAAGGCGATGTGATATTGTCGTTTACAACCGCTCGGGAATGCCGGTTATGCTGGTGGAATGCAAGGCACCCGAGGTAGCAGTCAACCAGAAGGTTTTTGATCAGGTAGCCCGATATAATCTTGTTCTCGGTGTTAAGTACCTGCTGGTAACCAACGGCCTCGTCCATTATTGCATCCAATACGGACCGGACGGCCAGCAATACATTTTTTTACCCGGGATTCCCGGCTATTCGGCAATTGCCGCCCAGTCGGTGTAGGTGATCTGGAGGAACCACTCATCCGTCCATCCTTCACTTCCCCTGTTCCACTGTTCCTTTCGTCCGGTTATGCGGAATCCTGCTTTCTGAAAAAGGCTCAGGCTGATTTGATTGGTTTCGTCAATGGAACAAAATACCTGTCTTAGCATCAGGACCTTGAAAGCATACCGATTCAACGCGTGGAGGGCATCCAGGGCGTATCCTTTTCCACGCTGGTCTGGATCACCAATCAAAATCCCGATACCCGCCCGCTGGTGAAAGGGATCGTAATCAAATAAATCAATCATTCCGACCGGCTTCAGCGGTTCAGCGGTTTCGATCACCAGCCGCAATTGTCGGGACTGGAAAATATCGAGGTGCGCCTGCTCCAGATATTGTTTTAATATACGCCTGGAGAAAGGAGCGAAAGTATTGCTGACCTGCCAGTTGAGCGTGTCGTTTTCCCAACGGAACAGCAGGTCTTCATCGGCAGGTTCTATGGCCCTGAGTTTTATGAGTTTACCAATCAGTGGTTCCATGATCACAGTTTATTAATGGCTCCGATTGCTTTTGCAAACGCCTGGTTGAAACCTTTCTTTTTGACCATCTGTATTTTTTGGGCAGCCTCTTCCTTTGTGGCAAAGGTCCCATAAGTATACCTGTAGAATCCGTCTCTGCCTTTGAATTCATGCACCGGATCCAGCCCTTTGAATAATTTCTTGCTTAGCCTGGAACGGGAAGCGGAAAACTGAATGGTCCAGGTTTCATCGGTCAAAGGAAGTTCCCCTGAAACCGTCATTCCGGATTCATCGGTACCGGTTTTTATTTCAATCCGTATGCATTCCGGTTCCGAGCCAGAACCTGTCATGCTCCGGATTTGTGAAAGCCTGATCCCCTGGCTGACAAATATTGAGGTCAGCTGATTGATCCTGATCGGGTCAAGAGAGTCCCCCATGGGATCGAGGACCGCGGTAAGATCGCGACTTTTTTTCAGCAGGGCAGTGAGATGCCCGATCTGAATGCGGCTTTGCGGGCCAGGAGTAGTATCGAAAGGAATGTAATAGAGTGAGTAGACGCTCTGCAGGTCGGCGGGCAGGATAAGTGGTTTTTCCAGCTGGGATTCCTCAAAGTTGCCGGGGATAATGAATTCGTGGTAATACGGGAAGAATCCTTCCTTTTCGACAAGGAGCGCGTATTTATGCCCTTTTCTGACGGTTGAGAAAAGATACCATGCATTACGGTCTGTTTGCTGTTTTTCAACGGTCTCTAAGGTAGACCGGTCGATCAGGGACACGGAGGCTTCTGTAAAAAGTATTCCCTTATCAACCGTTATCGGACCGTAGATCATGCAGTTCTCGGGTTTTGGCCGGATCAGGCTGATCTGGTTTCGGTAGTCCTGGGTGCGGGCCGGGATTGCCAGTGTCACCAGCAGCAGGGCTGGCAGGATGTATCTCATCTGAAAACAGATTTAATGAGAAAGCGTAAGTCTCTTAAAACGCTATAATCGCGTGCGTACCGGAGGTTGGATTCCAACTGCCCGACTGGTGACTGGTCGGGAATTTTTTCCAGTAATTCCGGAGGAAAGATGCCTTTTTTAATGACGGGAAGGTTGTAGCCAGGCAGGATCCCATCGGGGTGATATCCGATCCAGGTGCGCAGCCCTGCGATAACCCGGATTGTATGCCATATCAAGCGCCAGGGAGCAGGAAGAAAAAACCACATCAGGATAGGCGAAAGGGCCAAAAGTATAACGCCGGT
>MEOR01000148.1 GCA_001769295.1 Bacteroidetes bacterium GWF2_49_14
GCTCAGGGTCCGCCCTTCGGATTTCACGGTAGTTGCCGCATCCCACGGCCGGGGACTGTTTACGACTACCTGGGACCTTCAGGGCAGCAGCGGCATCGATCCGGTAATTGCCGGGCAGGAAATGAAGGTTTATCCGAATCCTACCTCCGGAGAATTCAGGGTGGAAGCCGCCTTGCGGGAGCCCGGACTGTTAACCATCCGCGATGTTCAGGGGCGTCTTATCAGGAGCCTTAAGATGGTTCCGGGACAGGCCAGTCAGCCGCTGGATCTGCGCAGGGAAGGCAAGGGCACCTATTTTATCAGGATTGAGAGCCCGGGGCAAAACGTGGTAAAACAGCTGATTGTCAGGTAGAAAATAGTCTTCAATGTTTGGAATAAGTACGTTTCACAAGGTGACGGAATGACTTAAAACATCGATTGCTTTTACAAATCTGCGTTTATAACCCGCCTGTTTCAGACTTGAAATGATCACTTTCATTTCTATACCCGATGAGGCATGGATAAAATCACTTTCATTTCCCTTTGGATTTGTAACAATACCCACATGGCCTATAACATTTGCGGTAGGACTTAAAAAAATCAGAATATCTCCCTTTCCTGCGCTGTCAATCGGGATTTCTTTTCCAAAATTCTTAAATTGAGAAGTGGTTCGTGGAATCTTAACTTTAAAATGCTTAAAAACAAAGTAAACAAATCCGGAACAGTCAAATCCATCCTTACTACAGGCACCGGCAAAATAAGGTGTGCCTAATAATTCCATACCAAAACTCACGATACTGTCTCTCAAGGACGCATTATCTTTTTTTGGATATATTGATGTGCCTTTGGTCATTGTATCATCTCTTACAGGTATCCCCTTATCTTCTAGGGAAAAGCCGTAAGTGATTATGGACCAAGCAATTACCGATGAACAAATGATGGTTGCAAATGGTTGCAAATTTTTAAGATTTGGCAGAGTTTTTAATTCATTTTTCTCAGCATAATAGCTTATTTCTTTAGCTTATTTCTTTAGCTTATTTTTCAGCTTATTTTTTGTGTTGCCATTTGCCTTTTGACCAGGATTGGCCTTTGGGGGATTCCTTCCATTGCCCTGCTACATAACTTCTGCCCAGAACCGGTTTCTTCCAGTATCCATTCCTCTGAACATAGACTTGTCTCGGGGGACTCCAACCCCAGTCACGATTGACCCATACATGTAGGGTACTTGGCTGCGGTGGCCTGGGACGCTCAATATATACCGGTCGGGTGGTAACATATCCTGACGTATAACATCCGCTGAAGCCAATAGTAATTGAAGCTAGAACAGCTAAATAAACGAGTTTTTTCATATTGATGGTTTTATTTCGAAATGAATAATATCGGTACAAAGTTTAGTGTAATTGCCTGCTAAAGTGTTACACAATTGCGGCTAAGAATTGCATGATTCACACCTTTTAGAGCGGATTGCCCATGAAGCAATTATGTAATAGATAGATGGAATCATGTAATATTTATTGGTCTTATGGAGGCTACTTTTGTATAAATCATTGTTAAATCATAAAGGTCATGTCGAAGTATCCAAAAAAAGGTCAGGAGAAAATCGGAAAAGTAAACTTTCCCATAGTATGCGTGGGTGGTTCGGCCGGCGGTCTGGATACCTATATCCGGTTACTCCGGAATCTTCCGGCTGACCTGGGAGTTGCCATTGTTGTCGTTAATCATCTGAGGAAAGTAGCAACCATGCTACACCAGATCCTCCCGCACTATACAAAGATGCCGGTGGAACTGATTACTGAAAAACTCGATGTCGAACCCAACCATGTATTTGTAATCCCGGAGAAGAGGGACCTGCATGTTTTAGAAGGAGAATTTCGCTTGAAGCCGATTTCAAAACCCAGGGGCTGGCCAGATGTGATTACGGTTTTTATGCGTTCGCTGACTGAGAATTGGGATGGCCAACTTATCGCCGTTATTGTCTCAGGCTATGATGGTGACGGTGCAGCTGCGTTGAGCGGCATAAAAGAGGCAGGCGGTATTACCATAGCTCAGAAACCCGACACAGCCACTCAGCCAGATATGCCTGAGAGTGCCATAGCAAGTGGGTGTATAGATTTTGTTCTGTCACCAGAGGATATTGCACGGAAAATTAAACAAGTTGTGGGTGCTGATTCAAAGGGATAAAGTCTTGGTTTTTCTTACCTCTATCGGAATGAAATTGATAGGTAGATTAGTTTTTTAATATTTTGTGAACTACGGCTCTTTGTCCAATTGTCAGGCGGCCAAAATAGAGGCCTGAAGGCAGTTCATCCGCATTCCATTCCACTTGGTGCCGCCCCTGCGGCTGGACTTCATTCACCAGGTTTGTGACCGGCTGACCGAGGTAATCGTAAATAATGAGGCTAACCTTTCCAGGTTCCAGGAGCTGGTATTCGATGGTGGTAATGCCGGGGAACGGATTCGGGTGGTTACGGATGGATTTCAATGCAGTCAGGACTGGATCCGGAAGCACGGAGGATTCGGTCTCCCAATGGAAGATCCTTATCAGGCCGCTTTCAGAACCCGTGACAAGAACTGACCAATCCTCGCTGAACGATACGCCGTTGATGACGTCGGTACCGGTATTTACACGGGGCAAAAATTCTGTTTCGGCTTCAAGGTCCCAAATGCGGAGAAGTTTGTCCTCACTGCTAAGTGAGAAAGAAATACCGCCGCCCGTGCGTGTAATGTTGGTACCGCTGCCGACTGAAGACAGCAATGAGCCATCCGGATTGAACTCCAGAAAATCCGGGTATGAAGTGTGCCCGGTTAGGGTTCCGGTTATCTGTCCGTTTTGGGGGTTCCGGATATTGATTAGCCGATCTTCTCCGCCGGTGGCAAGGACCTGTCCGTTCTGACTGAATGCAACGGACTCAATCCACCCGGTGTGACCGCCAAAGCTGGTTATCTGATTTCCGGTGGTGACGTCCATGATATAAACTTGATCGTCACGTTTTCCTGTGGCAATGCGGCTTCCATCGGGACTGAGCGCAACCATACGGAACATGCCTGAAATAGTGCGGATTTCACTCAGGTTGTTTGCATTCCAAATCCTCACCTGCAATGAGCCTCCTCCGCCCTCAGCGCCGGCAAGCATGGATCCATCCTGTGAGAAGGCCAGCTGGCTGATTCCTGCCGGGGCTGTCTCCACAGAGGCGAGTTCAGCTCCGGTCGCTATGTTCCAGAGCCGGACCACACCGTCGCGGGGATCGCCAAGAAAGACCGTTCCGGTAGAGGCAAGAATATTGCTGTTTGGACTGAATGCAAGTCCCGTGACGGGTTGTATGTGCCCGGCTAAAGTTCTTATTTCCTGAAAAGTCCCCGCATCAGCGATCCGAATGAGATTATCGGCATAAGTGCCGTAGGCGATCATGCGTCCGTCAGGACTGACGGCAATGCTGGCAATGGATTCAGCCGGACCCTGGATGGTACCGACCTGTTTGAAACTGTAAGTTTGGGCAACATCCTTCTCGCATCCAAATAAAAAAGCAGAGAATAACATCAGAAAGAAGATGTAGATTTTTAGAATTTTTTTGGGTTTCATAATCTTTCCTCCGGCTTGTTTGGCAAGAAATATTTAAAAGTGCTATTCAATAGTTATTTCATAACCAAAAAGATACGGTATTCAACGACGAAAACCAAATCATTTTTTTACCTGCCTAAAAATTATCAGGTTGTCAGACAATTCCCAGTTTAACTGATGTAAGTTTGAAGTAGCAATAATCACAAGTACAAGATGAAATTATTCTCCGTTCTGACTCTGATTGCACTGCCGGTACTGGGAGCTGCAGCCGCATGTGACAAGCAGGCAACTGAATCCCTTTCGGTCGATGGTAAAAAGGAGATAGTCTTTAACCGGAAATGGGCGGAAAAGGCGTTTTCCACAAAGATCCCATTCTCATTTGTTTACGGAGGACGGAACTCATCGGAGTTCCTTGCTGGCTGGGATAAGCAGGTTAAGGACGAAAAAATTGATGCCACCAAACGCAGGCGAACCCTTACTCTCACCGATCCGAAAACCGGGCTTGAGGTAAGGGTGGTCGCCCTGATTTACACGAATACGGCAGGGGTCGATTGGACGCTCTGTTTCACCAATACCGGCACTAAGAACACACCAGTCCTAGAACAGGTAAAGGCAGTCGATGTAAGTATCGCCCTGGACGAAAATCAGGATTCGCCTGTATTGCACCGCCTGAAAGGAGGAGGGGCGAATGCCGACGACTGGATGCCATTCGATGAAGCCCTGGCCCCCGGACAAAGGAATGAGTTTGCACCGACTGACGGACGCTCGTCGCTGGGGAATACGCCCTGGTTTAACCTGCAATGGGAGGGCGGAGGGGTTATTACGGCCATCGGCTGGACCGGAAAATGGACAGCTGCAGTGGAGAACAGGGAAGGAACAGTACGGATTCAGGCCGGGATGAAGAACATCCATACCGTACTCCTGCCTGGTGAGACGATCCGCAGTCCGCGGATCATGCAGCTGTACTGGTTTGGCAATGAGGAAATCCGGGCTTACAACCTGTTTCGCAGGACCATGCTGGACCACGTCGTACCCATAATCAACGGGGAAACGGTTACTCCGCCAATTGCACATCTCAGTACGGCCTTTTATGAGTTTGACAAAGGCACGGAGGCGGATGTTCTGTCGCATTTGTCTGCTATTGACGGACTGGGTTTTGAGTGTTTCTGGGTGGATGCCTATTATGGAAAAAACGATTTTCCGACAGTCGGCAACTATGTGTTTCCGCTGCTCAGAGGATTCAATATAGATCGTTTCCCGAACGGAATGAAACCTGTAGGTGACGCCGTGCGGAATGCCGGGCTGAAATTCCTGATGTGGTTTGAATACGACCGGGTAAGTTTGGGCACCCTGGAGGACCAGGAGCATCCCGAATGGGTGGTACGGTTGCCGGAAGGAGGGACAGGGATGTTTAATCTGGGCATTCCCGAAGCACGTGAATATATATTCAGATATCTCTCAGAGTCCATTAAGGAATATGGGATCAGCTGGATGCGCGTTGATAATAACGGAATAGGCTATGAAGGTTTTTGGGCATACCTTGACAAGGACCATCCCGACAGGGTTGGAATCTCCGAAATACGATGTGTGGAGGGGCATTACCGCCTGTGGGATGATTTGCTTAAAGAGTTTCCATATCTGGCTATCGACAATTGTGCCTCCGGTGGGGGCCGGGTCGATCTGGAAACCTGTTCCCGTTCCATCCCCCTCTGGCGGACCGATGGGACCATCTGGCCGTTATTCGACAAAGACTTCAACCGGGCCGCCATGCAGAACCAGCTCATGACCGGAGGCCTCAGCCGGTATGTTCCGTTCAATGTAAGTGGCCAGATGGGAGCCACTCCCTATCTGTTCAGGAGCGGTTTCAACGGCGGCATCTCTTTTTGTGAGGATGTCCGCCCGGCGGACTATCCGCGCCACCTGCTCAAACAAGCCATAAGCGAGGGAAAGCGTATCAGGAAATACTATTCCGGCAACTTTTACCCGCTCACAACAATGTCGCTGGATACAGCGGTCTGGTGTGTGTTCCAGTATCACCGGACGGATAAAAATGACGGGATGATCATGGCCTTTCGCCGGCCTCAGTCGGAGCAGGCTAATTTCGCCCTGAACGGATTGCACGAGATTGATCCGGAAACTAATTACCAGGTAACCGAATATCCAGGTTTTGAGCCATTGTCAACCAGGATGATGACCGGCGGGGAACTCTTACAATCATTGGCTGAAATCAATGAAAACCCGGGTTCAATACTGATTGAGTATGAAAAAGTCAGCAAGTTTTAGCTGTGCTTACTCCCTGACATTGTAGGACACCAGATAATCTCCGTGTCGCACCAACAGCATCCCGTAATAAATGGAGGGATGAGCCCAGTAAGGTCCGGTACCTTTACTAACCTTGAACGTGCTGGTGATTTTAAATTCTTTCGGATCGGCTTTCACCAGCGCCATGTTACCTCCCTTTTCTTCATAAATGTAGAGCATACCGTCGGCGGCAATGATCGGTCCCTTGTTGTAGAAATCAGCGATCCAGGTAATCTCTCCGGTTTTCCAGTTCAGGCATATCCATTTCCCGCTGTTTCTTCCAGTGAAATTAGATCCGTATAAGCAGCTGTCAACCAGTACCACGCCGTGATTCTGATTGTCGAACGTATGATCGGCATATTCTTCGGTAACGGATTTGCCATCCGGTGCAATCCTTAGCATTACGGATTTTACATCCCAGCCATTGGAGATCCATAGGCAGCTGTCGCGGTAATTGGGACTGTTCGTGAAAATGGTGACATTATCGCCGTTTTTATCGAGAAAATTGTAATGGTAGGTCCAGAGAATCTTACCATCTGAGGCATCCACTCCCACCAAATGAGTCTGGATGGCAGCAATAATGTACTTCTTCCCGGCGTGATCAATGGCTATGGGCGACATATTGGAACGGTGCGCATGGAGGGATTCCGATTTCCATACCAATTTGCCGGTCATCTTGTCGAGGGCAATCACGGTGGTTGTTTCACCGGCCGGAGTTACGATTACCTTGTCATCCACGAGCAGGATCGATTCCGATACACCGAACATATCCCAGTTGCTGCCGTACTCTTTATGAATATCCACACTCCAGATTTCCGCTCCGGTCAGGGCATGGAAACAGACCAGATGATCCATGCCGGTGAGGACATATATCCTTTCCCCTTCCACCGTTGGCGTACATCTGGCTTCCGGAAAGGATTTGTTCCAACACCGGCCGTAGGATTTCTGCCAGAGAATGTTCCCGGAATGGTCCAGGCAGGTCAGGTACTCCAGGGTATCTTTTGTCCCGGTTGCATAAATTCTCTCCTTTGTGGCAACTGCTGATGAAAAGCCTTTGCCCAGGCCCGGCGTTGCGAAAATAATTGCCGGACCCTCCTCCGGCCACTCTTTCAGCAACCCGGTATCCGGATAAACGCCATTCCTGTCAGGGCCGAGCCATTGAGCATCCTGGCCGGGAACTGCAATCGAAGTTGCCATGATCATCATCCAAATGATGAATCCCTGTTTCTTTAGTCTAAAGTCTGACATTGCTCTGTTATTTGGAAAAGCAGTCCGTCATCAGTTCGTCCTCTACAGCCTTACTGAGATCAAGAAGGTGGAAATAGGTTACCGTCCCTGTCGGATCGATGAATTCGGTGAAAGTCAGGGACAAATGCGGGGCACCCTTTCCCCAGGCTCCCGGAGCTTCAACCCTTACTTTGACCTTCACTTTCCTTCCATCGGGACGGATTGTGGGGTCAGCTTCCGGTTCACCCAGCCCGGCCGGATCGATAACGATGCCTTTGAAATCCGGATATTTTTCCAGGATTTCCTCGTTCTGCGCCGTCCCCAGGCAGTAAACCACAGGGCCTCGTGCGAGAGCCACCTTACCCTCCTGCAGTTGGTGCCCTTTGATAAAACGCCACTCCATTGGCAACTCCAGGGTTACTATATCGCCGGCTTTCCACTTGCGGCGGATCTCATAAGGATTTACGCCCGGATTTATGGCAATCGATGGTTTATCATTAATCATGATGCTGGCGTTTTGGCACCACCGTGGAATGCGCAACCGAAGCGCGAAGGTGGCCTCCGCCGACGGTGTTACGGTGAAAACCACATGGCCTGAGTTCGGGTAATCCGTCTTCTGGGCTAGTGTTACCGATACATCGGAATTCAATTTGACGGTTGTCGTTGAGGTAGTGAACAGGTTAACTGCGATAGCCTTGCCAGGTATGGTATAGAAGACTTTTTGCGGCAGTTCCGCCATGATGCGGCGGAAATTACCGGGACAGCAGAAGCCGTCCTGGTCGAAATAGACGCGTGGGCCGGTGAACGGCATGAAATACCTGATCCTCCTTCCCTCCGGATCCTGCGCGGCAAGTAGTGAGTTATAAATGGTACGCTCCATGATGTCGCCATACCGGAGATCGCCATCCAGACGCATCAGGCTTTCCAGCCACCGGAGCAGATAAGCCGTAACGCAAGCCTCACCGATCATCCCGGCGCCATTCTGTGTATAGGAGAACCATTCGCCATCTGATGCAGAACCGACCACATTGAGTCCCCCGCCCGTCCGTAACAGCTCGTGGCGCATATATTCCGACATCTCCAGCAAGGAGGGCAGCTTTTTGAAACGATAGAGCTCCGTCTGTGCATAGCACCGGGCAAGCATCACATAAACATGCGCGGCTCCGGTTTCAAAGGTTTGATTCCAGTCGAGAAGGGAGGCACATTGAACTTCAGCCTTCGAATTTCCATGCCGGATTTCTGCCGCAAAATTCAGGTACCGATCATCGCCAGTGCACTTATAGAGAGAAAGGAAAGCTTCCGGAAGCCCGGCGGTACATACCTCTTCCGGCTTCGTGTCTTTGGAAAACGTACGGATCACATAATCACCCAGATCCCTGGCGTACTGCAGTATCTTTTCGTTTCCAGTGGCAAGCCAGTTCCGGGTGAGTCCGAGGAGCAGGTATTCCTGCTCGTGAAGAGCCCAGTTGTAGTGGTTTTGGCGGCCCTCCGGTTCGGTTCTGAAAGTACCGATATAACCGTCGGCATCACGTGTTTGCAGGATGCCATCGATCAGTCCGGATGTACGCGCTGTGACTTTCGGATCGCCGGTATATCCCGAAAAAAGGCTGCCGGCATCAATCACCTTACCCACCCCAACATAATGGTAATTGTCGGTGAACGGACGCAAGCGGAATGGGGTGATGTAATCTTTGCCGAGGTCCAGAACCATGTAATTCTTATAAATGAGGTCGTTGATACGACGTCCGATCTCCCCCGACAATTCCGATTGTTTCAGCGTCACGGGCTGAAGTTTATCGTCATTATTAAAATCCTTTTGCTGGGGGTAGGAGGCGGAAAAAGTAAAAAGTGCCGTTATGACAAAGGCCAGGGTTGTTAGTGGTTTCATGTTTTAGGGGTGTTATCTAAATTCAGAATGGGGGCCAGAACCTTAAACTTAAATTATCAACAAGGTAAGCAAAAATTGGTTTTCTGGCAGTCGAAGTCCAGTCTCAGTAACGCTTACAATTAATCATGTGGGACAATGTATGCCGATCAAAGAGCCTGAAGAATTTAATTATAAATTTAACCAGGTAACATATAACTTTTTCTATGGGAACAACGGCAAGGCATTTCTGTGTGTTATTACCAGGCATTTTTATTGTGTATCAATCTATTGCACAAAATTATGTCACCAACCAGCCCCCGCTGGTGCCTCAAAAGTATATCGAGCTGCCGTTGGGATCTGTTAAACCGCAAGGATGGTTGTTGGAGCAACTCACCATTATGAATAAGGGACTGACCGGTCACCTGGAGGAAGTCTATCCGGCAATCAGTAAGGATAATGGCTGGCTGGGCGGTACCGGCGAAAGTCTTGAGGCAACACCCTATTGGCTCGACGGTGCCTTGCCCCTGGCCTGGCTATTAGATGACCCGGTATTAAAGGGTAAAGTTTTGAAGTATATAGACTGGGTCCTTGATAATCAAAGGCCATCAGGGTATTTCGGCCCTTATACCAAATATGAAAGGGATTCAGGCGCAAAGGTTG
>MEOR01000149.1 GCA_001769295.1 Bacteroidetes bacterium GWF2_49_14
AGCGGGAAGATGGCACTGAAAAGTATGGCAATCAGGGGGATATGCTTTTTAATCGCAGGAAGGCGAAAGGAGAAAGGCGAGAGGCGAAAGAAAGATAATAAGAAGAAAAGAAGGCCGGATAGAATGGTTTCGGGGGTGGTAATGAGCAGGTATTTAGGTGCGTAAAACCAGGGTATGGTTTCGGACCAGATCAGCTGACCATCAAAAAGCTGCCTGATGCTTACGTTGTATCGTGTCATCATTGCGAGAGCCCTGAGTGTATTGGTCACCGGTGAGAGCCTGGCATAGGGCCAGTCGAGAATGCCGGTCAGCCATCCCAGGCAGACAATCAGAACCAAAGAAGCGGCCAGCCTGAGCCCGAACTTATTTTGTTCAGTGCGGCCGTGAGGCCGGAGCCTCCATCCCTGAATGGCCGTGAAGGTGAGGATTATCGGGAAAAGGAGCAGGCCGCCCGCCCTGACTGACAGACTGAAAGCCGTCCCAAGGATCATTCCGGCAATCGGGAGCAAACGGATTTGCGGCAGGAGCTGAAGGAAGCGCAGCAGGAAAAACAGGGTCATCACGTAGCCCAGAGCAAAGGGAATGTCTTTTATGTTGTTAAAGGTATGTCCCAGAAAAACCGGAGAGAGGAGAAGGAACAAAACCGCCAGGATTCCCGCCAGGTGTCCTGCCAGATGATAGGCGATCAGGGCGGAAAACAGGATGGTCAGGGCGCCGAAAAGTGCGTTCAGGAGATGCCGGATGAGATACGGATCATCGGAATTTAATAGCCGTTGGATCCGGTAGCTCAGGTCATCGGCAAACTGTCCGTAATACTTGAGGTATGTTTCAGGAGTATTCAGGGCGGCCCGATCGGCTCCATGAGTTGCAAAATATTGGTATACCTTTTCTGCATGGGCCAGATGAACCGGCTCGTCTCCGGATATGCCGCTGCTTAGGCTCAGAACCGGCAGGAGTAAGAAGGGCAGGATGCAGGCAAAGACAAAGAGGGGCTTAAGGGCATAGGGGCGTGAGGGCATAGGGAAGGAGCTCAAGGGTATTCCGCGGAGCATTATTCGTTGAATTTTCTGACCAGGTAGAGGGGGCGCCGCTGGATTTCCTTGTAAATCCGATAGATGTATTCGCCAAGCACACCAAGAAAAGTGAGCTGGATGGAACCCAGAAAATAGATGCTTAACAGGGTGGATGACCAGCCAATGATGGCAAACCCGGCGATTTTGGCGATGAGCGTATAAATTCCGGCGATAAAGAAAACAATAATACCGGTAAGACCGAGGTACAGGCAAATCCTGATCGGAAGCTTGGAAAACGAAAAGATGGCATCAGAACTCAGTCCCAGCAGTTTTGACCATTTCATTTTGGATTTACCCCGGAGCCTATCATCCCGGTTGTAAAGGATGAATCCCTGCCGGTATCCGATGTAGCTCCTGAGTCCCGGCATATACCGGGTGGTTTCGGAAAACTGCAATAGGGCCGAGAGAGCAGCACGGTTCATCATGGAAAAATTTCCGGTCTTGTCCATGTCGGAAAGGCCGCTCATTCGGGTAAAGCTCTTGTGAAACAACAAGGCCTGAAGGTTGCGGCTGCTGAAGTCGACCCGGTTGGTCCTTTTTGCGTAGATCACATCATAGTCACCCGATTGGAGCATTCCGAACATTTCCGGAATTCTTTCAGGCGGATCCTGCAGGTCCCCGTCCATCATGGCGACAAACTCCCCTTTGGCAAGGGAGAGGCCGGCTGTGAAGGCTGCCTGGTGACCGAAATTTTTCGAGAGCTCCAGGACCTTGATGCGTGGCTCAACCGACCGGTACTCCAGGAGCCGCCGGAGAGTAAGATCACGGCTCCCATCATCGACAAACAAAATTTCAAAATCGTCCGTTATGCCCTTCAACGCCGCAACCGATCGCTGAACCAGTTCACCGATCAGCTCCTGCTCATTGTACAACGGTATAACCAACGAAATTTTCATAAACTCTGCGCCAAAAAGAAAGATCCACGTTTATCAATGCGGGATTATTACTATGTCAGCACGGGCGAGCGCGGCTCGCCCCTACATTGTAAACGGGCGAGCGCGGCTCGCCCCTACAGGGACACCCAAACATTTCCCTCTGTATTCGACTTCACGGCCGACTCGATAAACAGCATCCCTCTCACTCCGTCGTCGATACCGGGGAACTGGCCCGGAACCGTTTCTTCTCCCCTGATCGCTTTGGCGGCACCTTTGTAAAGGTTGCCAAAAGCCTCATAGATCCCTTCCGGATGGCCAGGAGGCAGCACATGGCTCTCCTGGGCAAATGGGGTCAGGTATCCGTATCCGGGTGTTATGATTTCATAGGGAGCACCCTCATGGAACATCTTCAGGACATTCGGATTCTCCTGTTCCCAGTGGAAGCCGCCGGTTGTTCCGTAAACACTGATCTGTAAATTGTTTTCCTCACCCGTGGCGATCTGAGAGGAGCGGATCACGCCGGTCAGGTTCTCATCGAACCCGAGCAGGACGTTTCCATCCAGGTCAAGGGGATTTTCAGGTTTCAGGGCATTTAAAACGGCAAGGACCTTTTTCACTTTCAGACCGGTAGCATACTCAATCATATTAAAGGCATGCACTCCGATATCACCCATGCAGGAGCTGATGCCGGCCACTTTCGGATCGAGCCTCCACACGGCCAGTTTGGCTTCGCCGCCGTGAATGATCGGGTTGATCCAGCCCTGAAGGTACTGGGCATCCACGCGCTGCAGCGACCCGATGTCCCCGGCTTCGATCCGCCGCTTCATTTCCCTCACCATCGGATACCCGGTGTAGGTGTGCGTCAGTGCAAAAACCAGCTTGTTTTTTTCAACCAGCTCCTTGAGCTCAAGTGCCTCAGCAGAAGTCAGGGTTACCGGTTTTTCGCAAATCACGTGAAATCCGTTCCGGAGGAGTTTTTTTGCATGATCATAATGCAGATAGTTTGGTGTCACAATTGTGACAACCGTAATCCGGTCGGTTGCCGGAAGGGATAATTCTCCCCGGATGAACGAATCAATATCGGGGTAAACCCTCTTTAAATCTATATTTTCCTGAGCGGCGAACTCTTTGGCGCGTTCAAAATCTATGTCGAAAACCCCGCCCACCAGTTCAAAGGAATTGGCAATTTTCGCGGCTACGCGGTGGGCGCCGCCGATAAAGGCGCCTTTCCCACCGCCGATCATTCCCCATTGAAATCTCTTCATATCAGGCTTTTTTTCTTTTCATGGTGGTGAAAACAATGGCGAAGAGAACGATCAGGACAGCAGGAAGGATGGCTGTATATCGTAGAATCTCCTGGCCGGTGAAGGCGCTGTCGGTGAACCAACCCGAGATCGGGAGGAATATCGAGGTGGAAAGCATCCCGGCACCGCCGAAAATGGAGAGGCCGAGGGCGCCGCTTTCCGGTATGTTTTCAGATACAAATCCCAGCATGGTGGGCCAGAAAAAGCAGATCCCGATAGCAAAAACCCCGGCAGCCAGGAAGGTGAGGAATCCGCCGCTCACATAGCTCATGAGGAGGAGGCCGATCATACTGACGATGGCCGAGAAGAAAAGCATGCCGGTGGTATTCAACCGGTGAACGATCGGCCCGGCAAAGGAGCGACCCACTGCCATGATGCCATTGATAAAAGCGAGAACCAGTATAGGAGCAACACCCGTGCCTTCAAGCAGTGAGCTGATCCGCTGGCCTGTGGTCAGCTCCGTGGCAGCACTCAGGAGCATGCAGAAGAGCATGATGAGGAAGAGCGGCTTGACAATGGCTTTCCACATCTGCGAATAGGAAACTCCCATTTCAACGCGTTCGGTTTTCGGGAATTGCTGGCCGAACATCAGAATACCGTAAGCGATCAGCGGAAGTATCAGGGTGCCCACGAGAAGCTGCCAGGGAAGTTCAAGAACATCCATGATCAGGTAGGATACCACACTCCCGATGACAATACCTCCCGGAAACCATACGTGGAACCGGTTGAGCATTTTTGTTTTGGAATTCGGGAAAATGGAAGCGACCAGCGGGTTGCAGCCTGCTTCAACACTTCCGTTACCTACCCCGATAAACAGGGTGCCGATAAACAGGGTCCAGAAATCGCGGGCAAAAATTGTGATGACAATACCGGCGACATGGAGGAAAAAGGCCAGGCGAACGAATCGCTTCATTCCGATCAGGTCAACAAATGGTCCTCCGATAAACTGAGCGAGTGTGAAGCCCCAAAAGGCCGGAGCCATGGCCAGTGCAAGGTTCTTGGCGGTCAGGCTGAATTCCCCTTCCCAAACCAGCTCGAGCCGGGCCCGGATGGCAAAAGTCATTGCAGTTACAACGAGAGCCACACAACTCATCCAGAACAGCCGTTTTGCATTGTATTCTTTCGTATTCATTTTGAAATGGTTTAGTTTCTGAACTTAAAAATAGATAATTTTGGTTAATCCAATCATTAAGTCAATATCTATGGGACGACCAGTTACTTTATTCACGGGCCAGTGGGCAGATTTATCCTTTGAGAAACTGTGCGAAAAGGCAGCAAACTTCGGGTATGACGGACTGGAGCTTGCCTGCTGGGGCGATCACTTTGAAGTAGATAAGGCCGATCAGGCATACTGTGATGGGCGAAAGGCTATTCTGGCAAAGCACGGGCTCAAGACCTGGGCCATCTCCACACACCTCGTGGGCCAGGCCGTTTGTGACCGGATCGATATCCGTCATAAATCAATTTTGCCGGATTATATCTGGGGCGACGGGGAGCCCGAAGGGGTAAGGCAGCGGGCCGCGGACGAGGTAATCCGGACCGCCCATGCAGCCAAACGAATGGGTGTAAAGGTGGTTTGTGGCTTTACGGGCAGTTCCATATGGCATCTTAATTACTCATTTCCGCCGGTTACTGCGGACATGATCGGGGAGGGTTTTGCAGATTTTGCACGCCGCTGGAAACCCATTCTGGATGAATATCAGAAACTGGGAATAAAATTCGCCCTGGAGGTGCATCCCACGGAGATCGCTTTCGATATTGCCACTGCAGAACAGGCGCTGAAAGCGGTCGATTATCATCCTGCCTTTGGCTTCAACTTCGACCCGAGCCATTTCGGCTATCAGGGTGTGGACTATATCGGGTTCATTTACAAGTTTGCCGACCGAATCTTCCATGTCCATATGAAAGATGTGGGGTGGTCGCCTTTCCCCACTGAAGCCGGGGTGTTCGGCGGCAACCTGGATTTCGGCGACCGGCGCCGTTACTGGGATTTCAGGAGCCTGGGCCGCGGAAATATCGAATTTGAGGAGATTATAAGGGCTTTGAACCGGATTAAATACTACGGACCGCTATCGGTTGAATGGGAGGACAGTGGCATGGACCGGGAGCACGGTGCTGCCGAAGCTTGCGAGTACGTTAATTCGATTGATTTTCCGGCATCGGACCGCGCGTTCGACGCGGCCTTTGACCATTAATTCGTTCCCGTCGGGGCGCACCGCGTGCGCCCGTGTTGCCTCGTACTATTTTCAGCAAGGGCGCACGCGGTGCGCCCCGACGGGAACAAATTTATATCAATCGTTCCAGCAACTTTTTCGTGAGCATGATGCCCTCATCCTCAGTGAACTTGTCACCTTCATACTCGACATCGATATATCCGCGATAGCCTGATTTCCTGATAATCCTGATCATCCTGGCGAAATCGATCGTAGTTTCGTTTCCGTCACCGTCAAAATCATGCGATTTGGCACTGACCCCTTTTGCGAAGGGCATCAGTTCCTCCATTCCCAGATAGCGGTCGTATTGCTCCGTTTCGCTGATGGTGAAATTTCCAAAATCAGGGAGGGTTCCCACATTGGGCATGTTTACCTTTTGTATTACACCACTGAGCCATTTACCGTTTGAAGAAAATCCTCCATGATTCTCAACAATGACATTAATACCCTTGTTTCTTGCATAGCCGCCAAGCTCGGTGAGTCCGGTAATAACGTTTCCGGCCAGGGTTTCAGCATCTCCCGGGCCACCGGCATTAACACGGATGGAATGGCATCCCAGAAAGAGTGCGGCATCCACCCATTTCTGATGGTTCTCAACCGTCCGGGTTCTTACTTCCGGAGTATCTTCGCCTAAATTACCCTCCCCATCAACCATAATGAGAAGATTGGTAACCTTATGGTAATCGGTAATTCGCTTTAATTCGGTAAGATATTTCGGATCTTGCTCCAGGTCATTGAAGAAGGTGCTGACATATTCAACTGCGGTAATGCCGAAATCGCGCTTGGCCTTAACCGGAAACTCGAGATTGTCAAGCATTCCTCCGCTCAATGCACGATGAAGCGACCACTGAGCGAGCGATATCTGAAACCGGGGTTCCTTGCTGCACGATTGCAGCAATCCGGGTGCGGCGGCCAATCCGGCTGCCGCAAGGCCGGTTGTATTAATAAATTCTCTGCGTTTCATTTGTCGTCCGTCTTTTTTACAATTTCCGTATCCACACATTCCTGTACTGCACCGGATTCCCGTGATCCTGAAGGAGCAGGGGCATGTCTCCATGTGCCTGGTATTTCGGATATCCCGCATAAACGGTTGGTCCCTTGAGCTCAAAATGATCCTGGATTAAAACCCCGTTATGGAAAACGGTAGCGGTAGCGGGTTTATCCACCGTGCCATCCGGATTAAATACCGGAGCATGGAATACGATGTCGTAAACCTGCCATTTTCCGGGTTTCTTCGAAGCGTTTACCAACGGCGCCGACTGTTTGTAAAGGGAACCGGCCTGACCGTTATAATAGGTTTCGTTGTTGTAGGAATCCAGTACCTGAACTTCATACAGGGTTTGAATATATACTCCGCTGTTTCCGCGTCCCTGGCCTTCGCTCACTATTTTGGCCGGTGATCGGAATTCAACATGCAGCTGGCAGCTGCCGAATTTCTCTTTGGTAAGGATATCTCCCGTACCGTTAACCTTCATTTTTTTAAACCCTGTTTTCCATTTGGCCGGCCCGCTGCGGGATGTCCAATTGTCGAGGTCCCTGCCATTTTTAAATAGTATGATGGCATCAGAAGGTGCCGAAGAACGACAGCCGGGGGTTATAATCACCGGTTTTCGCGACCAGTCTTCGGACTCTTTAGGATCCTGTGCGGAGGCAGGAAGGTTGAAAAGCAGGATGGCTGCGGATAGTAAGAGTGTTTTGTTCATAGTTTGTTTAATTCCCATGGTTTACGATAATTTGGCTTGAGCAGGGCATTCGCTTCCGGTTCGTTAAAATATCCGGTTTCACCGTTCCAGTGGAGCTCCTTGCCGGTTCGGTAAGCTATATTGCCCAGATGCGCCACGATGGCTACATCACGGCCGATCTCAATATTAGCTGCAGTTTCAAAATTTCGGTTACGGATTGAATCCAGAAAATCCCTGATATGCAGGCGGAGGTCATTTCCAGCATTCATGTTCCGGTTGACCGGCTCAATGGCCGGGATTCCGTTGACCATTTTCGGATAGATTTCCCAGTAGGAACGGTTAGCCCGGAGCTCACCGTTTTCACCATGAAAGGCAACACCGTGATCAAAACCGTAGGCATTTGTCTGCAATGCGAAATTATTTTCCCAGATCAGTTCCAGTTCCCCGAACCGATAGGTAACCGTAAGGGTATCAGGGGTTTCCATATCATCATCTGGAAACACCAAATTACCGCCGGTAGCGGAGATAGTATTGGGATGTTTCAGGTCAAGAGCCCAAAGAGCCATATCGATCATATGCACTCCCCAATCCGTCATTTTTCCTCCGGCGTAATCCCAATGCCAGCGAAAATTGTAATGGAAGCGGTTTTGGTTGAACGGCCGCAGTGGTGCCGGACCGAGCCACATGTCGTAATTGACACCCGCAGGTACAGGGCTGTCCGGAACTTTGGGCACCGGATTTCCGCCATAACGCCAGGTTTCCACCCGGGTGATCTTTCCGAGTTTGCCCGACCGGATGTAATCTACCATATCCTGCCAGTGGAGGCCGCTCCGCTGCCATTGCCCAACCTGGACCACCCGCTTATAGCGCCTTGCTGCCCTTACCATCTGATTGACCTCAAAAATTGAGTTGGCCGCGGGTTTTTCAACATAAACATCCTTCCCGGCCCGGCAGGCCATAGTGGTGATCAGGGCATGCCAGTGATCGGGGGTTGCCACAATGACGGCATCAATGTCCTTTCGGTCGAGGACTTTTCTAAAATCGCCATACAAATCGAATTTTGGAACATCGATTTTTTTGTCAAACGCATATTTCTGGATATCAGCAGCGCGTGAATCAAGGATGTTTTTATCGATGTCACACAGGGCTGCCAGCCGGCAATCAGGTTGTTCAATGAAACTGCAGGCATTGGTAAAGCCCATGTTTCGGCAGCCGATCAGTGCAATGCGGATGGGATCGCCTGGGTTTTTTCGTGTGGTACAGCCCTGAAGACCAATGCTGGCAGGAAGAACTCCTGCCAGTCCGGCCCCGGCAGCCAGACTCAGGCTGTCGGTTAAAAATTTACGACGGGTGTTTCCCATTGTTTAGACGTTCGGCAGTTTCCATGGATCACGGTAAACCGGTGTGATCAGTCGGCTGGCTTCCGGGTTGTTTTTAAAATTCTCGTTTTCCGGATCCCAATAGATCTTTTGACCGGTTTTAAATGCAATGTTGCCCATATGGGCCATACTTGCAACAGCTCTGCCGATAGTGGGATTGGCATTGGTTTCACGCTCATTTTTCTTGATACATTCGATAAAGTTCTGCACATGAAGTGTCAGTCCTTGACCCGTACCCGGGATGCGAACTACCTCCTGAACGAGAGGACCGTCCTTGCCCTGTTCCGGAACCACTTCCCAGCCACCGCGATCTGCAATCAGGGTTCCGTTATTGCCGATAAAGGCCACGCCATGATCCCGCCGCCAGTCACCGTTGCCAATGCCCATGGCATGATCCCAGATTACGTTGAATCCGTCATATTCATAGATAACCTGTTGTGTATCAGGTGTTTCAATAGGGCTTTCAGGAAAAGCCAGTTTCCCGCCCGAACTCATGGCTGATTTCGGCAGTTCGGCCTGCATTCCTGCGAGAGCCATATCCAGGAGATGTACGCCCCAGTCTGTCATCAGACCTCCGGCATAATCCCAGAACCAGCGGAAATTAAAATGGAACCGGTTGCGGTTAAAGGGACGGTTTTGAGCCGGTCCGAGCCACATATCGTAGTTGACTCCGTCCGGAACGTTCTCGTCGGGCACCGGTCCGGGGGGCATCAGCCAGGATTCATAGCACCATACCTTGACGGTCCTCACCTTACCCAGTTTACCTGACTGGACAAAAGCAAAAGCATCGTTCCAGTGCGGATCACTCCTTTGCCACTGGCCGACCTGGACCACTTTCTTGTAACGGCGGCCGGCTTTTTCCATTTGAAAGGCTTCATAAATGGTGTTGGCCATGGGTTTCTCAACATACACGTGTTTTCCGGCATCGCAGGCATCCACCATGATACGGGCATGCCAATGATCAGGCGTTCCGATAATTACAGCGTCAATGTCCTTGCGTTCGAGCAGCTTGCGGTAATCGTTGAAAACCTCCGGTTTTTTCCCCTGCAATTCCTCGATATTTCCGGTCCGCTTATTCAGAACGGTCTGGTCAATATCACAGATTGCCGCACATTCCACGTTTTCCTGTTTAAGGAAGGCTTTCACATCGGAAAAACCCATTCCGTTGATCCCGATCACACCGATCACCAGTTTGTTGTTGGCCTGATTGGCACAACTGATCGCACCGGGTACGGCTGATACGGCTGCAACTGCCGCGGCAGCCGTTGCGCTTGTCTTTACAAAATCTCTTCTCGTTGACATAGTAGTATTACGTATTTTCGATTTATTATTGGCTCCCTGCGGTCGCTAATTGACTCCGCTTCGCTTCGTTAATTGGCGCTTCGCGCTAATTAGCCCGTAGGGCCAATTAGTGAGCGTTAGCGAACCAATTAGCGAGCGCAGCGAGCCAATTATTAATTACTATACTGCAAAGTTATGCGTTCGGATGCGAACCTCGCCATCTCTTTAGTCTCCTCATCCTTTTCCAGCTTTTTGAGCACTGGCAGCGCCTTATCCGTCCCATGGATGCTCAGTTCCTTGAGGATAAAATTTTTGGATGCAGCTGTTCCTGTCCCCTGGAGATAACGAAGAAGTGCCGTTTCCAGTTTGGCATATTTCTCACCGCCGTCATTGTTGTTTCGGATATAATTGGTAAGATCCTGGAGGTTGTACCGGGTGTCACCGGGCTGATAATTCTTCAGGTTAGCCAGGATCTCTTCAAATTCCAACGGCCTGAAAAGCGACCATTTGCTTTCCGTATTGAACTGGGGGAAATCATATGGAACCGCCTGGGTAACGTTTCCGGTTGCAGCCCATTCGGCGCCGCGCTGGAGAGTAACAATGAATCCGACGCACTCCATCGCAGGTTGTGTGCTGTCGCCCATGGCATGCCCGATGACCGTATGGAAAATCCTCCCTTTGCCGTATCCTACAGTCATAAGGATAGGTTCGTGCTGATGGGTTCCTCCTTTGGCAGAATCTGACCAGGCTGTGGCAAGAACGGTCAGGTTTTCCGCCGGGCCCCGGAGTTCAGAATAAAGCTCATCCATGGAGTGCAGCCAGTTGGCCGGAAGCCCTTTCATGATCGGATGTTCAGGCTCACGTGTGGTAACTCTGAATGGATGCTGCCTGCCATGCGATCCGCCCCGGCCGGCGATGGTATCACGGACAATCTGTCCGTCGCGCCAGCGGACATAGGGGCCGTCGGACTCGTTCCGGTCGCCCCAGCCGCCAAGGCCGATAATTTTGTTGTACTCCTTCCACTCACGGAATGCATTGTCGGCCGCATGATATACCACAACGCCCCCGCCCCCGGCTACGTAGCTTTCAAAGTTTTTTTGCGTTTCAGCAGGCCAGGCATCCCCATTGTAATCAAGTACAACCAGGTTATATTTGGTGAATACCGGTTTAAAATTCGACATATCCTTGCCACCTTCCGGCGATTGTGCCACCTCAACAGCGAATAGCCCTGAGTTTTCCAGGATTTGTTTGAGGATCGGGGTTGAGGCTTTCCATTCGTGGTTATTCTGTCCGGTAACAATCAAGGCCTTGTAAGGGGCTTTCCCGGCCTGGTTTTGCTTGCATGAGGGGAGGAGAAAAATTCCGCCGGCCATCAAGGCCAGCATCAGGAATGAGAATATCAGTTTTTTCATGATTTGATCGGATTAGGATTAGTTGCCTTCGAGTTTCCAGGGAGTGCGGAACGGACGCCTCAGCAGGCGGCTGGCCATCGGGTCATCAATAATTTCCTGGGTATCCGGATTCCATTTAATCTTCCGTCCGGTCAGCATGGAAATTTCACCCAGCAGAGCCGCTGAAATGGAACGATGAGCAACCTGGCAGGGAGTAATGGTCTCCTCACGACTGCGGATGCAGTCGATCAGGTTCTGGGTATGATTCAGGCTCCGGTAAAGTTTGATCTCATTGTCACCGATCTTTTCCTCAAGGATCTTCGGGTCGCTGGCAAAAAGGCGCTCGCCACGGTCAACATGAATCCACCCCTTGTCACCATACCAACAAACCCCCATCCCATGAGGCACCTGTCGGGCATTGGCGTAATGCATCTCAATGCCGTTGGCATATTTGGCGTGTATGGAGTATTCAACGGGAACATCGAAAATGCCGTCGCGGGGATAAACTCCCCTGGCATCAATCTCAATCGGGCCGGTACGATCCAGTCCGAGTCCCCAATGTGCTATATCGATATGGTGACCTGCCCAGTCGGTGAGCTGTCCGCCCGAATAGTCCAGGATCCAGCGCCAGTCCCAGTGGCATACGCCGCGATAAGGGGCTGATGGGGCAGGCCCCAGCCACATGTCCCAGTCAAGTCCTTCAGGAACAGGCTGAACCGGATGGGCTGAATAGGTTGGGGAGCCATCCGGAAGGCCAACTTCCACGAAACTGACTTTTCCTATACGTCCATTGATAACCAGTTCGCAGGCCCTGTGAAAATGAGCTTCTGAGCGCTGCCAGGAACCGGTTTGCCAGATAACATTATTCTTTTCAACGGCCTCAATAATCTTTTTGCCTTCCCAGATCGTCCGGGCCAGCGGTTTCTGGCCATAAATGTCGAGTTTGGCGTTGGCAGCGGCAACAGCAATGATACCATGCCACTGATCAGGCAGGGCCAGGATCACCGCATCAATCTTTTCCTGTGCAAGGAACTCACGGTAATCAGAATAAATGCGGGCATCGCTGTTCCCGTATTTGGCATCCATGGCTGCCTTGGCACTTTCCCGGTGCTGCTTGTCAACGTCACAGGCAGCGACCATCTGAACATCGGGTTTACCCATGAATTCATGCATGTCTCCGGTTCCCATGGAGCCCGACCCGATCAAACCCATAACAACCCGGTTGCTGGGCGCTACGGCGCCATCCTTGCCGAGGGCGCTTGACGGAATGATGTAGGGAAGCGTTATTGCTGCCCCTGCACCAACGGCCATCTTGCCAAAGAAATTCCGGCGGTCGATTTTTTTTGGTTCACTCATTTTATTGATAGGTTTAAGTGTAATTCTAACCTTTAAAGATGGGAAGTTTTCTGGAAATAAGAAAGATTGTCGGGCATAGGGCATGGGGGCATAGGGGCATAGGGGATGGGTCTGGCCAATTAGCCGACCAACGGGAGGCTAATGAGTGAGAGCAGCGAACCAATTATTGGGTTTCCAGCAGGCTCCTCCGAAAGTCCGCCAATTCACCCGGTGTGAGATTCTTCTTCGCCCCCCACAGCGGTTTGGTCCAGTCGCCGTACATCGGGTTGGGAAGGAGGATGAATTTTTTTCCAAACGCATTCCGGAGGCTGTCGACCGTGTTAAATCCAAAATTCTGTGAACGGTCTTCGAAAATCATGTCAAAGTCGGCCAGGTTGTCCCCAACTAACATCAGGATATCGAAGTTCTTCGCAATGTTACTCCGGCGAAATTCTTTACTGGAGGTTTCTTCCTTCAGAAAAATATGGTTACGGTCGGCAAAAGGAAAATTTCTGTTTTGCAAATTCAGCAGTGTCGACACTACTTCCGTGTTCTGACGGTTTGATACATAAAAGACCGATATGTCATTTCTGGCCAGAAACCGGCAGAATTCCACCGCACCCGGAAGGGCGCGCGCAGACGCCTTGTCGCTCCAGGCTTGCCAGCGTTCCGCGCTGTATGTTTTACCCTCAAGGATGTTCAGCCCCTCCGAAGGACTGTTGTCGAGAAGCGTCTCATCAATATCAAAAATTACAGCGGCCGGCCTCTCAGTTTTCGGCCCGGCCAGGTACTCGCGGATATGAAGCTCCGCGAGGTTATAGGCCTGATAATAAAGAGCCCTCATCTCGCCGGATTTCTGATACCACAGAGTCGACATCACATTCTGGTCCGTATCCGGAGCAGAAACATGGGTTCCCGGAACAAATGCCAGGGAGGCCAGAAGAAGGATAAAACCGAGGAAACGCATGAGTATTTACGATTTACGATACCTACCGATCTTTCACACACCTCACCGAAAACCCGTTGGTTGTAAACTCATTATACCGCCAGATCGCGAGATGGTTCTGGTCCAGCTGCCTGCGCCAGATGGTTTCGCCGTCAAAAGAGGTTGAAGACCAGAAGTTTGTATGGCTATAAAGCCCGATAAATATACCGGTGGAGGTTCGGTAACCGGCAGGCAGGGCACTGAAGCCCGACGTGTTGGAGCCGTTTCCGTCATTATCCCAGCCGGATTCGAATTTCAGCTTTTTACCGACTTCACCGGTATAACGCCATGCAACCGAATCCAGCTCGGTCGGATCCATTCCCAGGGCCAGTTCCAGGGCTTTCCACTCATCATCATCCGGCAGGTGCCAGCCCGGAGGACAGATATCGCGGCCATTCCCGTGGGTATCAGCCATGACGGTGGGCCAGTCATAGAGAACGCCGAACTTTTTGTAGTTTTCCGTAGCCCGCGCAGCGTCCACATCGAAACCGGAAAAGCCGTATACCCAAACCCCGCCCTGAGTAAAGGCCGGGGCAACACTGGGAAGATAAGCCAGATTTTCAGCCATCCAGGTCAGGCTCGAAACCTTAACGGCCTGATAGACATGCTGATCCCGGGAATCGGTGAACTGAAAAGGCTCGGGTATAGCAAAATTGAATTCCTTATCCCCTCCTTCGAAATAGATCAGGGTTTCCATCCGGACCCGGATATCATCCTTGACAACAATTCGTCTCAAGCCCATTGGGATTCCTGTGATAGAATAGTTGCCGGTTCCGTTAGCGATGCTGAGAAGCTCGCTTTCGGTGTTGTCAGGATTCAGGATGATCACGGTATGGTAAGGTTTGGGCTCGTTGGTGCGGTTACCGGTAATCTGCCCGTATACCCGGGAGGTATGCAGGGGGGAGGTAATGAACAGGTTTGCTGTATTTGTGCCCTGACGGATTAATACATCGATCGATCCCGAAATGAATTCCGCCTTTTGGGCGGTGATGGTCTGGCGGCCTGACCGTACCCCGTCGATTTCAAATGCTCCTTCATAGGAGGCGGTATCCCGTTTACCGTCAACGGTAACGATGGCATCCGAAACCGGTACCTTGGTTCCTGTAAAATATACCATACCGGTCAGCTTGCCATAAGTGACCGCAGCCACCGGGATTTCAAGCGTATCAGAAACATCACTGTTGCCATCGGAAACCGTCACCCAGATACGGTAGCTCTGGTCGCTCGTTGATACCGGAGCGGTCCAGGAAGTTTCTGCTTTGCCGGCATCCTTGACAAAGGTTCCCTGGGCGGACTCCCAGCTGAAAGTGAGTGGATCCAATTCAGCATCGGTTGCTTCCACCCGCAGGTTGAATGTGGTGTTTCCGATGCCCGGCTGGCGCGTATACTCAGTTATAACGATTCTCGGTGGATAATTCT
>MEOR01000150.1 GCA_001769295.1 Bacteroidetes bacterium GWF2_49_14
ATGATTGAAGTTCCCCGTGCCGCCCTGGTTGCAGACAAGATCGCCGAATCTGCCGAATTCTTCTCATTCGGAACCAATGACCTGACCCAGATGACTTTCGGATACTCCCGCGATGATGCAGGAAAATTCCTCCCGGTATACCTGCAGAAAGGCATCCTGAAAGATGACCCGTTCCAGGTCCTTGATCAGGTTGGTGTCGGACAGCTGATCCAGATGGCTGTTGAAAAAGGCCGTAGCACCCGGAACAAACTGAAAGTTGGTATCTGCGGTGAGCATGGTGGCGAACCTTCATCAGTTGGTTTCTGCCATAGGGTAGGAATGGATTATGTGAGCTGCTCACCTTTCCGCGTACCGATTGCCAGACTTGCTGCCGCTCAGGCTGCATTGTAGGATACATATTTAAACCTGACAGGTTTTCCTGAACCTGTCAGGTTTATTATTTTTGGGAAAGCTGACAGGTTTTTATAATTTTGTTTTCATATTTAAGTATATGAATATCTGGATATCTATTGGATTTCTGGTTATTGCCTACCTGATGGGATCTGTTTCATCAGCAGTCTGGCTTGGCAAAATCATGCGCGGAGTTGATGTTCGTGAACTTGGCAGCGGTAATGCCGGCTTCGCAAATGTGATTCGGCATCTGGGTCCGTGGGTGGGAATTCCCGTTTTGATCATCGATACCCTCAAGGGTTATTTTGCGGTCCAGCTTGCCTACCTGATCCCCGGAATTGATTCAGGCTCTGAACAACTTCAGATGTGGCAGATCCTTTTCGGCATCGCGGCGCTCATTGGTCATCTTTTCCCGATTTATACCGGTTTCAGGGGAGGTAAAGGTGTTGCAACGGGTTTGGGTATTGTTCTCGCCCTCTATCCGGTAGGAGCCCTGCTGTCATTCGTGGTATTTCTGATTGCCTTTCTGGCCAGCCGTTACTGGAGCCTGGGTTCCATGATGGCGGGCATATCATTTCCCTTGTTCGTACTGTTGCTTTTTCCGGGATCAAATGCCCCTCTCAGCATTTTTTCATGGATCGTTGCGGCGGTGCTCCTGATCACGCATCAAAAAAACATCGACAGGATTCTGAAAGGGAAAGAGCGCAAAGCCCGTTTATTTTCTTTACGGAACAAAAATCAGGGGCAAAATCCTACCTAACTCCTCCGTTCCCACATTCTCAACCAGACGGCCCTGGTTGGCATAGGCAATTCTGCCTGTTTCTTCCGATACAATAATTACAAAAGAATCTGAGCTTTCCGACATGCCGACTCCTGCGCGGTGCCTCAGGCCCAGATCGGGAGGAATATTAGGATTCTCAGTAACCGGCAGTACGCAGCGGGCCGCGGAAATCCGGTTCCGTGCCAGAATCATGCCGCCGTCATGCAAAGGCCCGTCCTTCCTGAATATCGACTCAATCAACTCCGAAGAAATTGTGGCATCAACCGCACATCCGGTTTCTGCAAATGCCCTTAATTCCGATTTTTTGGCCAGAACCAGCAGCGCACCGGTTTTAGAATAAGAAAGATTCGTGCATGCCTCAACGATCGGTGCGAAATTCCAATCTTCCTCATGGTCCTTGCGGAATGCAAACAGGGTGTCAAAACTGATCATGCCTTTCCGGAAATAACGCGTCCCGATAACCAGCAAGAACCGCCGTACTTCCTGCTGGAACACAATAAGCAATGCCAGCAGGCCGAGTCCGATTAATTGCCCGAGTATGCTGCCGAGCAGCTGCATGTTCAATGCCCGGACCACCAGCCAAACCATGTATATCAGAAAAATGCCATAAAAGATATTGACGGCAACCGTTCCCCTGACCAGCTTATATACCTGAAAAATCAGGATCGCGGCCAGCAGTATGTCAATGAAGTCCAAAAACCGGAACGTGTCAAAAATAAATCCCATTTAATTTGCCTTAACCTTTTCGATCAAATGTATACATTCAATAGCCTGTTTCACATCATGCACCCTCAAAATATCGGCATTTTTCAGCAGGGCGACCGTATGAAGAACGGTAGTACCATTCAGGGCAGCCTCGGGTGCGGTATCGAGCGCCCTGTAAATCATTGATTTTCGCGATAAACCCACAACCAGGGGCCTTTCAAAAATCTGAAAATCATGAAGGTGATCAAGAAGTGAAAAATTGTCGTCCAGGGATTTCCCAAAACCAAAACCAGGATCAATCCAGATATCTGAAACGCCTGCCTGTTCAAGCGCATTCACACGCGTAGCAAGGGTTCTGATAACATCACCGGTTACCTCCCTGTAAACCGGGTTAACCTGCATCGTACGGGGAATGCCGAGCATGTGCATCAGGATATAGGTTACCCTATGTCTTCCGACCACTGAATACATCCTGGGGTCCATCTCACCGCCCGATACATCATTAATAATCTGAATATTATACGCCTCAATCGCCCAATCCGCGATTTCGGAACGGTAAGTATCGACCGACAGGATAATATCGGGATAATCTGCCCTTAAAATGGATAAAGCCAGGTCAAGGCGTGAGCGCTCGGTTTCCATATCCGGCTCCTGTGCTCCGGGGCGTGTGGAACAGGCCCCAATGTCCAGAATATCGGCTCCCTCCGAGATCATCCGGGAAGCCCGAAGGCGAACCATTTCTCCTGTTTCATAGCGGCCACCATCGTAGAAAGAGTCAGGTGTGACATTCAAAATACCCATAACCATAGGCCGGTCCATGGACATCAAGGATCCGGAAGAGCGGAATAGTCTTGGTTTTCTGAATATTTTCCATAATTCTTGCATCCAATCGCCATTAAGCCCACAAAAGTAAAACTTTGGCGGGGCTTTTCACCGGCAATTTGTAAATTGGGCACATATTTAAACCCCGATGGAGAAAACACTTTCGCAATATAATCAGACAGTTAGCGTTTGCCGGGAGCTCTTCGAAAAGAAAATGAGGGATTACGGAACTTCCTGGCGTATCCTGCGGCCGGAATCCGTGACTGACCAGATCTATATTAAAGCCCAGCGGATCCAAAGCATTGAAAGAAAAAAAACACAAAAGATTGGCGATGATGTCCGCTCAGAGTTTATCGGAATTGTCAATTACAGTCTGATCGGACTTATGCAACTGGCGATGGACGAAAGCATTCCCGTTGAGCTTGAATCCAATTTTGCCATGTCGTTGTACGACAGCAATATTGAAAAAGTCCGGGAGCTGATGATCGCCAAAAACCATGATTACGGGGAAGCCTGGCGTTCCATGAGGATTTCATCCTATACCGATTTAATCCTGATGAAGATTTACCGGACCAAACAGATCGAGGATAACCGAGGCATTACCACGGTTTCGGAAGGAATCGAGGCAAATTATATGGATATGATCAATTATGCCATATTTGCCCTGATCAAGCTTGATTTTAACGAATAACCGCCCATGAGACCATTGAGCCGAATGATTAGCCGCTACCTGGTAGCAGTTGTGTTCATCTTTTCCGGATTTGTAAAATGCGTGGATCCTACCGGCACCGCCATAAAAATGGAGGAGTACTTTGTTGTATTCGGTACCGGTTTTCTGATTCCCCTGTCGATGACATTTTCAATTCTCATGTGCGGGGTTGAATTGCTGGTGGGACTGATGCTGCTTTTCAACATGAGGATTGTCTGGGGTATCTGGGGGGCATTGGCACTGATGGTTTTCTACACTCCGTTAACCCTGTGGCTGGCAATTACCAACAAGGTTACTGATTGCGGATGTTTTGGCGATGCCATCACCCTTAACAATGTGCAGACCTTTATCAAAAATGTGGTCATCGACCTCTTCATCGTGATACTTTTTATTGAAAGAAAGCACTTTCCGGTTGGCATCACCCTAATGAAGCAATGGATTGCGACCCTGTCAATGGCCATCCTGGTTTTCGGTTTTCAATTTTATAACCTGCTGAATCTGCCTTTCATTGATTTTATGCCCTATAAGGTTGGAGCAAACATCCCCGCATCCATGATCATTCCGGAAGGGGCACCACAGGAAATCAGAAAATTTGTTTTCTATTATGAGAAGGACGGGGTCCGCCAAGGATTTGACATGCACAGTCTTCCCGACTCAACCTGGTCATTTGCAGACAGGAAAGAGGGCAGATTAATTCAGAAAGGCTATGTTCCGCCAATCCACGATTTCATGATCACCACCCCTGATAACATGGATGTAACCACCGAGATTCTTGCCAACTCCGGAAAAACGTACATTCTGATCATTGGCGGCATGAATAAGTATAACCTTCATAATTTTGACCAGGTCAACCGGATAGCCGAACAAGCCATTGCCCGGGGGCATGATTTTATTGCAGTCACATCTTCACTTCCTGAAGAATTTGAGCAATTCAGGCAGAAGGTCAAAGCCACCTATCCGATTTACATGATGGATGGAACCACAATAAAGACCATGATACGATCCAATCCGGGAATAATGCTTATTAAAAATGGAACCATCCTCGGGAAATGGCATCATAGAAAGTTTAAAAGAATCAGAATAGAATAAACTGAATTTCAAATTATTAACCACTTATCCAATGAGAAAACGCATTGTTGCCGGTAACTGGAAGATGAATACGGATGTTACCGCTGGTACGCAGCTTGCTGCTGAATTGATGACCCTTTTAGCCGAAAAACCTGCACCTGATAATGTTGGGGTCGCTATTGCTGTACCTTTTACGCATATCACCGAAGTTGCCAGATGCATTGATCAGAAAGTGATTTGCCTGGCTGCCCAGAACTGCTCTTCTGAATCAGCCGGAGCCTATACGGGTGAAGTTTCAGCCACCATGCTCAAATCAGCATCCGTTATGGCAGTGCTGGTTGGGCATTCCGAAAGACGAAGCTATTTTCATGAGGACCACCCCACCCTGGCCCGCAAGGTAGATCAAGTCCTGGCCAACGGGATGCGTCCGGTTTTTTGTTTTGGAGAGGTACTCGAAGAAAGGGAAGGCGGAATTCAGAACAGGATTGTCGAAGCACAGTTGATGGAGAGCGTTTTTCATCTTTCCGAGACTGATTTCTCAAAGTTGATACTGGCCTATGAACCGGTTTGGGCAATCGGAACGGGAAAAGTCGCTTCACCGGAACAAGCACAGGAAATGCATAAGTATGTAAGGGACCTGATTGCAGGCCGCTATGGTGCTGCGGTTGCGGATGGCACAACCATCCTGTACGGGGGAAGCTGCAAATCTTCCAATGCTGTGGAGATTTTTTCCAAACCTGATGTTGACGGAGGCCTTATCGGCGGCGCCTCGCTCGATGCCCCGGAATTCCACCGGATTATTCATTCATTCTAATATATCGAATCAGCATATCGTTTTAAAAAGGCAATCCGTTATAGATTGGATTGCTTTTCTTTTTAAAGATGAACAGATCCGCAATCGGAATATTTGTCCTGTTAATGGCTTCAACCAGCCCCGGAAACCCGTGTGCAGCCCAGGAGGCCATACGTTTCCATGCGGATCCCGTTGCATTCGTCGTAGAAGTAAAAGAATATCTCGGTGCCAGGAGGCCGATGGAAGCCCAATCCATCCTGAAAAACCTGGAGGATGTGAACAGCTCCAACAAGCTTGAGGATAATCAATGGATTGATCTGGCCAAGAAAGCCAACCGGCTTAATTATCTGGATGCCAGACCTTTTCCCGAGTTTCACCTTTTTCTGCGCTGCTTTCTTGAAGTTTCCACCACAGGCAGGAGAGTCGAAGACTATCGGAACTGGTCGGCATGGGTGGACAAACTCCTCGACAATGAAGGCAAGAACCTGAACCGGCTGAGTGATTTTCTGAATTTCACCCTGGAATATCTGAATTCAGGAATCCTGAACAAATCGGCTTCCTTCTCCTGGCTGGTCCCTTCCAAAACGGGACAGTTTGAGATCGATTCCCTCTTCTGCATCAGGTTCCAGAATGTCAGCCTTGTGAGCCGGTTGGGAAGCGACAGTACGCAGATTCTGGCAACCAGCGGGAGGTTCTATCCATCCACAGGAACCTGGGCCGGAGAATCCGGGACGATCACCTGGGAAAGGCTCGGGATACCGGCAGACCAGGTGAAGGTGACGCTCGGCGATTATACGGTTGACCTTCTCCGTTCCGTTTATTCCATTGATTCCGCCAATCTGATTGACAAGCGGTATTTTTCGGAGCCTCTGATCGGCCGGGTGGAAAACAAAGTTCAGCCGGGAATCTCTCCGGATCAGGCCGGATATCCCAGATTTACCTCATACAACCTGAAAAACCGGATTAAAAACCTCTATCCGGACATGGACTATGAGGGTGCATTTTCACTTCAGGGAAAGAAGGTACTGGGGACCGGGGATGGAGGAGAAAAAAACAACCTGACCGTTTTCTATCAGGGCGCTCCCAGATTCCGGTTTGCATCCACCTATTTTGTTTTTGAACCCGACATGGCTCGTGGGATCAACACAGAGGCCAGTATTTACCTCGAAGCTGATTCCATCTATCATCCTGGGCTACTGTTCCAATATAATGCTAAACGGAAGGAGCTGGCACTTATCCGCGATGGACAAGGCATGTCGCCCTCCCGCTATTTCGATTATTATCATGATTTTGATTTCGATGTGGAAATGATCCGCTGGACCCCGGGCGACTCCCTGGTTAAAATGAGCAGCCTGGTCGGGTCCATCGAGAACCGCGCTTCCTTTGAATCTGCCGACTATTTCAGCATTGCCCGGTACAATGAGATTCTTATTGAAGACAAAAAGCACCCGGTGGCTGTAATTAAGCAATGCGCGGATTACTTCTACTCCAGGACCTTTACCCTCACAGACTTAGCCGATTTCCTCAACCGGTCGGAAAACCTGGTTGAAGAGATGCTGCTTCGGCTATCTTTCCTTGGATTCGTCAGGTACAATACCGAAACGCAACAGGTAGAAGTTCTGGACCGCGCATATGATTTCCTGAAGAAAAATGCCGGCACCCAGGATTACGACATCATCCGGTTCCAATCGGTCCACAAGCCTCCGGAGTCCAATGCGATCCTGAACCTCAACAGTCACTCGATCAAGGTTTTCTGGGTCAACTCAGTAGAAATCAGCCCCGTGCGAAATGTGGTTATCTACCCCGACGGGCAAACTGTTGAGCTCCTGAAGGACCGGAACATTCTTTTCAGCGGGAAAGTCCAGGGTGGGTTGGCGAGCTTTACCGGAGAGAAAATGAGATTCCTGTATGATGATTTTTCCATCCGGATGGATTCACTGGCATTCATCCAACTCCGGGTCCATGAAGTACCGCCGAAGGGAGGCAAAACCAGTAAAATTGCCGACGTTACATCCCTCGTGGAAAATACGACCGGCCTTTTACTGATCGACCAACCAGATAATAAGTCCGGATACCGCGCTGCTGACCTGCCGATGTACCCGATGGTCAAAACCGATTCAAACGCTTATGTTTATTACGATCAAAAGGAAATTCTGAACGGAATCTACCCCAGAGAGACCTTTAACTTCACGTTATATCCTTTTTTGCTGAAGGGATTGAATTCAAAAACGCTTGCCGATTCTCTGAACTTTCCCGGGCAATTTATGACCGCGGATATTTTCCCTCCGATCGAGCTCGAATTAAAGCACCAGAAAGATCATTCTCTCGGATTCCAAACCCTGAAGACTCCTGAGGAAGGCTATCCCGTATATAAGGGGAAGGGGCGGTTTTACAACACAATGGCCATGAGCAAAGCGGGCCTGCATGGTTCAGGGAAGTTGGAATACCTTAATTCCGCCATTGAATCCGATGACATCCTTTTCCTTCCAGACCAGGTCATCACGCTGGCCAATACCTTTGCAGTCAACCGGGATACGGCTGCTATCGGAAATCCGGAAACGGTTGGACAGGAGATGGCGATAAATTGGTCCCCGGAAAAGGATCAGCTTGTTGCAAGCGGTAAAAACAATCCCCTGGACTTATACGGCAAGGTAGAATTTGACGGTGACCTTTCCCTTCAGCCCGATGGACTCACCGGGAAGGGAACCATCAGGTTTGAACGCTTTTCAATCACATCTGCAAAATTTCTCTTTTATCAGCGTTCCTTTGAAGCCGAGGATTCCGAACTGCGTATATACCGGGATTCGGTCGGGTCTGACGGAAAAATCAGGTACACAAGGAACGGCAAAAACGAGTTCTTTGCCAGCCACATGAATGGTATTGTCAGCATTCAGGATTCCATGGCTGCATTTAAACCGTTTTCTCCCTCTGCGCTCCTTGAATTTCCGATCAACCAGTTCTCCGGGGTGAGCCGAACGGTGACCTGGGACATGGCCAGGGAGAGAATCAGCCTTGACAGCACCCGGTTACGAATGGCCCGCACTGCTTCCGATCTTCTTGAAATTTCGTCTGACAACAGTGATTACTACCTGATAAGCAATGAATTAAAGACACATCAGGTGGAATTTCTTGACGTTGCAGATGTAAGAATCTTCCCGGCTGACCGGAACATCACAATCCGTGAGGACGCACGGCTGGATTCATTAAGGCAGGCGATCGTCGTAAGCCGCGATACCAGCCTCATACACAGGATAACGGGCGCAACGGTCAGTATCATTGACCACAAGGACTATAGAGGCAAGGGGTTTTATCAATATAAGGACATCGCCGGCCGCGAGTTCCCCGTTACATTCTCAGATATACGGCCTGGCCCGGATGGGGTGTCACTCGGCAAGGGAACCATCGCCATGAACACCGACTTTAGCTTGAGTCCGGCTTTTAAGTATTACGGCCAGATCGAGTGGAACAATAATCAAAAGTTCCTGCTGTTCGACGGCCACACCCAGATTAACCATTCCTGCAATGATAACAAGCGTAACTGGATCCGGTTCACCGACCGGATAAATCCGGATTCCGTATCCATACCGATTGATTCGGTTACGACAAATGATCAGACGGAAAGACTCTTTAAAGGATTCTTCCTGTCGAATCAGCCGGTTGAGCTCTATTCCACCTTTATCGGTCCCCATCTGCGCTACAGCGATCAGGCATTGATCAGCAGCTGGGGAACTTTATGGTATGATGAGAGCCTTAAAAGTTACCTTCTGGCTTCACCCGAGAAAAAGGCTGACCTAAAAACAGACGGTCCGCTGCTTTCCTATAATTCGGATAAGTGCACCATCAGCGCGGAGGGTAAAATTGATATCGGGGTTGACCTGGGCCGTGTGAAGCTTCACAGCGCCGGCACACTTACACATGACCAGCGGCAGGATAGCTTGTACGGTTCTGTGATTCTGACTGCAGACTTCTATCTCGACAGCAAGTTGCTCGATTTCATGGCCAAAACGATTAATAATGCTTCAGGAACTGAGCCGGTAAATTACGGCGATGCCGGATTCAAACGGGCATTCCTTGCACTCCTGGGACATACAAAGGGAGAGGAACTCCTGGCACAGCTCGGAATTCTCGGCCGTTGGCGGAGGGTTCCTGAAGAGCTGGTTCATACCCTGACATTCACCGATCTCCGGTTCAAATGGAATCCGGAGACCGGTTCTTACCAGTCGGTTGGCAAGATCGGGATCGGCAACATCATGGATGAAGCTGTAAACAAGAAGGTGGACGGGTATTTGGAGATTGTGCACCGGCGGGGGGGCGACTCATTTAACCTGTACCTGGAAACAGACCGGCAGACCTATTTCTTCTTCACCTATTCGAGGGGAGTTATGCAGTGCCTGGCTGGGCCGAAAGCCGAAAAATTCAATAACCTGATACGCGACGCCAAAGAATCGAAGCGCATCCAAGAGGCCGCACCCGGCGAACCCTCATACCAGTATTATCTCGGACAGTACAGGCAGGTGCAGGAGTTTCTGGGTAGGTTTGGGGTAGAAAGATGATTTCGGGTGTCGGGTATCAGGTTTCGGGCGCTCCGATGTCATTCCGGTGCAAGCCGGAATCTCATGACTAGTGCTCCGGGCCGGGAGATTC
>MEOR01000151.1 GCA_001769295.1 Bacteroidetes bacterium GWF2_49_14
TGATTTGATACCACTGGATACCGGTGAAACCTACACTAAGATCAGGATGTCCGTGTTGAAAGGGAAAGACCAGATTGACGAGGTAACCTATTTCTCCACGGATGGCAACCTGTATGTCATCAGGATAAAAACCCTGGTTGCCGACGTTCCTGCAGATGACCGCATGTTTGTTTTTGATGCAACGCAGTTTCCTGGAGTGAAGGTTTTCGATATGCGATAACACCTGTTTTAGGGTTATTCTGCACCGATGAATGATGACGGATGACGGATGACGGACGACGGACGAAAAATGAAGGGCCATGAATAAGGATTCAAGGAATGAAACATTGCCGCAAATCAGGGCGGGTATGTCTGAACTGGGATTGGCCGCTCTGATAGTTCCTTATTCGGATCCGCACCAGAGTGAATATATACCGGCACACTGGAAGTTCAGGGAGTGGGTAAGCGGATTCACCGGATCCGCCGGTATTATTGTGATTACCAGGGATTTTGCAGGATTATGGACCGATTCAAGATATTTTCAGCAAGCGGAAGCGGAGCTCCTCGGATCTGAATTTCAACTGGTTAAACTTAAAGTTCCACACACGCCCGAGCATATCGATTGGGTGAAAAACACTCTTGAAAAAGGGTCGGTCGTAGGTTTGGATAACCGGTTCTTTCCGTTTTCCATGCTGACCTATTATCAGGATTCATTGCTATCAGCCGGCCTGACGCTTAATCCCGAGGTTGATCTGCTCACACAACTCTGGACCAACCGCCCGGCCCTTCCGGCTAACCCTGTTTTTGAGCATCTGATCAGGTTTGCCGGTGCAAGCCGGAGACAAAAAATAAATGCGGTTCGGGAACGGTTAGTTGAAACCTCCAGCGATTATCAGTTTATTTCACCTCTGGATGAAGTGGCATGGCTGTTCAATCTAAGGGGAAGCGATGTCAACTATTGTCCGGTTTTTGTTGGGTATGCGTTGGTTGGTAAAACCGATGCCATTCTGTTTGCCAATCCGGAAAGCATTTCTCCGGCACTGGAGAAAACATTGAATTCCGATGGAGTTGTTATTGCTGATTATACACAGATGGAAGAGTGGATCAATAAAATCCCGGGTGGATCAACCGTTTGCCTTGCCCCGGAAAAAGTATCCGGAGCCCTTCGTGATCTGTTCGCAAAACGTTCAGTTATCCTGGAGGGAATGAACAGCACTACTGCCCTTAAGTCCATCAAGAATGCCACTGAATCTGACGGGTTAAGAAAGGCCTTAATCCGCGATGGGGTCGCATGGGTAAAAACAATCCATTGGATTCACAAGGAATTGCAAAGCGGAAGGGCTGTAACGGAGATCAATGTTGCTCGCCGGATTGGTCAGTTCCGTTCATTCCAGGATCTTTACATGGGTGAAAGTTTTCATCCAATTTCTTCATACGGGTATCATGGTGCAATTGTTCATTACAGCGTTACCGAGGAATCCTCGATCCCGCTGAAACCCGAAGGCACCTTTCTCCTGGACTCGGGCGGTCAGTTTCTCGACGGAACCACCGATACAACACGAACAATAGCCCTGGGTCCGACGACCGCCGGCCAACGGACTGATTTTACCCTGGCCCTGAAAGGCACGCTGGCTCTCTCCATGTTAACCTTTCCAAAAGGAACCAAAGGCTATCAGGTGGATGTTCTGTCGCGTATGGCCCTTTGGAAGCATGGGAAAAACTATGGCCACGGTACCGGTCACGGCGTGGGGCTGTTCCTCAATGTCCATGAAGGTCCGCAAACGATAGGAGCTTCGGCTTCCGGATATCCGAACGTCACACTTGAACCCGGAATGGTAACCACCATTGAACCCGCAATATATAAAGACGGGGAATACGGCATGCGAACAGAAAACATGACATTGGTAGTTCCCTGGATCGAAACCGGATATGGCACATTTTACGGATTTGAAACCCTTACGCTGGTTCCCATTGACAGCAACCTGATGGATATTTCCCTTTTGGCGGCGGATGAAATTGAATGGATTAACAGCTACCATGAGCGGGTCAGGGAAACTCTGTCACCTCTTCTTGAAAAGGAAGAAAAGGAGTGGTTGTGCAGTGCAACTGAGCCTATAATCCGGTAAAGCTCATGGACCTGCTAATAAGGAATATCAGTCAATTGGTTCTGGCAACCGACAAACCCCCGGTTTTCGCGGCAAGTTCAGCCATGGTAGACATGCCGGTATTGGAAAACAGTTATCTGTTGATTTCCGGTGATAAAATCCAGGCATTTGGCACCATGAATGATTGCCCTGAGCGAGCCGGTCAGGTTATTGATGCCGGGGGACGAATCGTTATGCCGGCATTCTGCGACTCACATACGCACCTTGTTTATGCTGCGAGCCGCGAAAAGGAGTTTGTCGATCGGATCAAAGGGCTATCCTATGAGGAGATTGCCCTACGCGGCGGAGGCATTCTCAACAGCGCAAAACTTTTGCGCAACACCACTGAAAATGAACTCTATGACCTTGCAATGGTCAGAATAGCGGAGATTATTTACCAGGGTACCGGGGCGGTCGAGATCAAAAGCGGATACGGGCTCGATACTGCATCGGAATTAAAAATGCTACGTGTAATCCGAAGGATAAAGGAGACCACCACGATTGAAGTGAAGGCGACTTTTCTGGGCGCCCATGCAGTACCGGCAGAATATCAGGGGGATCAGAATGGATATGTTGATTTAATCATTCGAAAAATGCTGCCCGTTATCGCCGCCGAGAAACTGGCAGAATTTGTTGACGTGTTCTGTGACCGGGGCTTTTTTACTCCTGATAATACAGCCCGAATTCTTGAAGCCTCTGAAAAACTCGGGCTTATCCCAAAAATTCATGCCAATGAGCTCGAATACAGCGGTGGCATTCAGATTGGGGTCAGGTACCATGCTCTCTCCGTGGATCATCTTGAATGCACAGGTGAGGAGGAGATTCGGATTTTAAAGGACACAGCTACGATGCCAACGCTATTGCCGGGAGCCGCCTTGTTTCTTGGCCTGCCATGGCCCCCGGCCCGAAAAATGATTGACAGCGGCTTACCGGTTGCCCTGGGAAGTGATTTTAATCCGGGCTCCTGCCCCACCGGCAACATGATGCTGATGATTGCTCTGGCTTGTATCAACATGAAGATGCTCCCTGAGGAATCCTTGTTCGCCTCGACACTAAATTCTGCTTATGCAATGAATCTGAGCGGAGAGCTGGGGACTCTGACACCCGGCAAAAATGCAAATGTTATTATCACCCGCCCGGTACCGGATTATTCGTATTTGCCTTATGCTTTTGGATCGGACCTGGTTGAAAAGGTCATTATTAAAGGTAAAATTCTCGTAAATAAAGAATCCCGATATGATCAAACGACTGATTGAATGTGTCCCGAATTTCAGTGAGGGAATTAACCTTGGAATCATAAAGCAGATTACGGATCAGATTGAATCCGTTCCCGGTGTCCGCCTGTTGGATGTTGATCCGGGAAAAGCAACCAACCGAACGGTTGTCACATTCGTTGGATCACCCGAAGAAGTGATCGAGGCTGCCTTTCTGGCCATAAAAAAAGCCTGCGAAGTGATTGATATGAGAAACCATAAGGGAGAACATCCAAGGTTCGGAGCGACCGATGTCTGCCCATTTGTACCGGTCAGCGGAGTTACCATGGAGGAGGCTTCCGCCTATGCCCGGCAATTGGCCAGCCGGGTCGGAACCGAACTGAAGTTTCCTGTTTATTGCTATGAATTTGCCGCTGCTGAAGAAAAGAGGAGAAACCTGGCCAATGTAAGAAGCGGGGAATATGAAGGACTTCCAGATAAACTAAAGGACCCCGATTGGAAGCCCGATTTCGGTCCGGCTGAGTTTGTACCCCGGACGGGAGCTATTGCGATAGGAGCCAGAAACTTTCTGGTAGCCTATAATGTAAATCTGAATACAACTTCAACCCGGCGTGCCAATTCCATTGCCTTCGACATACGGGAGGCCGGTCGCATACTTCGTGAGGGCGATCCGGTATCGGGACCTGTCATCAAGGATGAAACTGGTGAGCCGGTGCGCATACCGGGATCACTTCAAAAGGTCAAGGCAATAGGATGGTATATTGAGGAGTACGGGATCGCACAGATCTCAATCAATCTCACCGATATCACAGTAACACCCATTCATGTTGCCTTTGATGAAGTATGCCGGAAAGCAGAAGAGCGTGGAATGCGGGTTACCGGTTCTGAACTGGTGGGACTCGTCCCCTTCTCTGCCCTCTATGAAGCCGGTAAGCATTATTTAAGGAAGCAACAACGATCTACCGGTATTCCCGATAGAGAAATCCTGAAGATTGCCGTAAAATCGCTCGGCCTTGATGACCTTAAACCTTTCAATCCGGAAGAAAAGATTATTGAATATATTCTTGCCTCGGAAGAGAAGAATCCATTGATCAGCATGACTCTTGCGGAATTCACGGATGAAACGGCCTCTGAGTCTCCCGCACCCGGCGGAGGTTCCATTGCAGCATACATGGGCTCACTCGGCGCAGCTCTCGGCACCATGGTAGCAAACCTCTCCGCCCACAAGCGCGGTTGGGATGACCGATGGGAAGAGTTTTCCGGATGGGCTGAAAAAGGTTTGCATTATGTGAAGTCGCTCAGGCTTTTAGTGGATGAAGATACCCGTGCCTTTAACCGGGTTATGGATGCATTTGGTATGCCAAAGAACACACCCGAAGAAAAGCTACATCGGAAAGCAGCAGTCCAAGAAGCAACCAGGCAAGCGACACTCGTGCCTTATAAAGTGATGGAACTGGCACTGGAGTCTATGGAAGTTCTTGAGGCCATGGCAAAATTCGGAAATCCAAACTCAGTTTCTGATGCCGGGGTCGGGGCGATGGCTTCCCGTTCCGCAGTTCTAGGTGCCGGATTGAACGTCAGGATCAATGCAAAAGATCTGGATGACCGTAATTTTGCAACGGAAATACTGGGAAAAGTTGAACGACTGGAATTACTGGCAAAGGCTACCGAAGACCGGATACTCGCTATCGTTAATAAGGGACTTCAGTGAGCTCAAGAGTCTGATTTGCTGAAATTCACGCAATTCTCAAAACCGGCCAAACGCCGGTTTTTTTGTGCACCTATCGTCGGTAACAGTGCATTTATTGTTAGCGGAAACACAGATACAGTAAGAAAAACAACATTTTTTTTTCAATGTATCAATATCTTTTTAACTTCACGGTTCCTGTATCCAAAACTAAGTTGGATTTCTTTACTAACTAAAACTGTTTCATATGAAAAGATTCACTTTTCTGCTTGCACTCCTGGCTTTAGTCAGCTGGCAGGTGAGCCTTGCCCAGAACCAAAAAATTTCTGGGACGATCACCGATGCTGCCTCCGGCAAGACTCTGCCCGGTGTAAACGTAATGGCCAAGGGCTATTCCGGTGTTGGAACCATTTCCAACGATCAGGGTCAGTACATTATTCTGGTACCTGAAAATACCGAAAGGCTTCAGTTCTCCTTTATCGGAATGAAAACCGTGGAGGTAATCATTGCTGGCCAAACGGTAATTAATGTTAAAATGGAAGACGACGTACTGGGGCTCGCTGAAGTTGTCGTCACCGGCCTGGGGGTTTCCAGGGAGAAAAAAGCACTGGGTTATTCAGTGCAGGATGTCAAGGGCGACGAACTTGCCAAATCGCGTGAACAAAACATTGTCAACACGCTGCAGGGTAAGGTCGCCGGGGTTAACATTACCAACTCTTCAGGTGCTGTGGGAAGTTCATCGCGTATAGTAATCCGCGGTAACAACTCCCTGACCGGCAACAACCAGCCTCTTTTTGTGGTCGATGGTGTTCCGGTCAGCAATAGCTATACCAGTCTGGGTGCTTATGGCGGTATTGACTATGGGAATGCTATCCAGGATATGAACGCTTCAGATATTGAAAACATCTCCGTTCTGAAGGGTGCTAACGCTGCAGCAATTTATGGTTCTCGTGCCAACAACGGGGTTATCCTTATAACCACCAAAAAAGCAAAAGGGAGCCAGGGCCTGGGTATAACCTTTGAATCCGGTGGAATGTTCGACAGGCCACTGATCTTCCCTGACTTCCAGGATCTTTACGGTCAAGGCTATGGTGGTGAATTTGCCTATATTGATGGTAATGGAGGGGGTATTAATGATAACGTTGACGAAAGCTGGGGACCGGCTTTAGACGGTCGTCTCATCACCCAATTCAATTCACCTTATGATCCGGTTACCGGAGTTCGCACCCCCACCCCATGGGTCCCTGCCGTTAACGATATTACATCGGTATTCCAGCTTGGAACCCAGTTCACCAATACCCTGTCACTGACAAAAAGCACCGACAAGACAAACCTCCGTTTGTCACTTTCGAATTTTAATCAGACGGGTACTCTGCCAAACACAACCCTTACTAAGAACACGATTAATTTCAGCGGATCAACTTACCTGTCCCAGAAGTTCAGCATCTCGGTAAGCGGAACCTATGTTCATAATACCGGTGTTATCCCAGGTAACGGCTACAGCAGCGCCAACATCCTGCAACAGTCATCCTGGTCGGGACGTCAGGTAGATTATCTTGACCTAAAAAACAATTGGGATAAAATCGATCCGGTCTCAAAAAGACCTTATAACTGGAATCATTCTTATCATGATAATCCTTACTGGACCCTGAATAAGAACACAAACCAGAGGACCCGCGACCGCTTGTTCGGTAACTTTAACCTGCAGTATGACTTTACAGATTATCTGAACCTGCGGGCAAATGTGGGTACCGACCTTTACTTTGAAGAAGTGATGGAACAACGGGCAAAAATGTCCAATGACTGGCCTTTGGGTACTTTCAATGCCTACACCAATCTGGCAAATGAAACCAACGCCAATATCCTGCTGTCCTTCAATAAGGACCTTACTGAGGATATCAGCCTGGCCGCAACGGCAGGTGCTAACCTGATGCATGCCTATGGAAGGTTCCAGTCAACCAACGTTGCTGAGCTGATTGTACCTGATTTGTATGCTGTTGCAAATGCAGCCTCTACTCCTACAACCGGCTTGGCATTCAGCCAGAAGGAGATTCAGTCTCTGTTTGCAACCGCCAGTTTCGGTTTTAAGAGATGGCTTTATGTTGACGTAACCGCTCGTAACGATTGGTCATCAACGTTACCAGTCGGCAGCAACTCCTATTTCTATCCCTCAATTTCAACCGGTATTGTACTGACCGAAGCCCTCGGTATCAAAAACGACTTCCTGAGCTATGCTAAACTCAGAGCAGGCTGGGCACAGGTTGGTTCCGATACCGATCCCTACCAGTTACAAGGTACATTCGGTTCTGCACAGCCCTTCTTTGGAAATCCATCTCTGGGTTATACCGGCACGATCCCACCACTTGACCTGAAACCAGAAAGAACTTCCTCCATGGAATTCGGTACCGATCTGAAATTACTGAAGAACAGGTTGGGAGTCGACTTTACCTGGTATAAGGATAATACAGCCGACCAGATCATGCAGATCGCCGTTTCCTCTACAACAGGCTTCGGCGCCAAGATGATCAACGCCGGTGAGATTCAAAACTCGGGGGTCGAACTGTTACTGACCGGTCGTCCCGTCCAGAGCAAGAAATTCAACTGGGATGTAACGGTAAACTATGGCCGCAACCGGTCGCAGGTTATCAGCCTTGCCGAGGACCTTACCTTCCTGAACCTTTATGCAGGATCCTGGGGAATGCAGGTACAAGCCCGTCCGGGAATGCCTTATGGCATCATGTATGGTCGTGGAATTGTTCGTGAAACCAAAGAAATCGAAACCGATGCCAATGGCAACGAACTCATCCATTACACAGGCCGACCGCTAGTTAATCCCTCTGACGGTATGTATATCAGATCCTCACAGGACATCATCCTGGGAAACGTTACTCCCGATTTTACCGGTGGTATACGTAACTCTTTCACTTTTGGCGACTTTGATTTCAGCTTCCTGGTTGACTTCCGTAGCGGTGGGGATATGTATTCAATCACCAAATGGTTTGGATGCTATTCGGGCGTGCTCGAAGAGACCGCCGCTCTTAATGTTAACGGCAAGAACGTAAGGGATCCACTGGAAGAAGGTGGTGGTGTTCTGGCCGAAGGCGTTTATGGTAAAGTCGGTGCAGATGGGTCCATTGTTTATCTTGACATCGAAGGAAATGAGGTAGCCAGTCCGATTGAGAATACTGCAGCCTTTGCAGGCGGACAGGATTTCTTTGAGGGATTCTGGGGAAAAACCGAGATGGGTATCTATGATGCCAGCTTTGTAAAACTTCGTGAATTCAACCTCGGCTATACTTTCAAACCCGATTGGGTTAAAAAAGTAGGATTCAGCTCTGTGAACCTGTCACTGATCGGCCGTAACCTGTGGATCATCTGGAAAAACATGCCGCATATTGATCCTGAAAACTCCTTCAGCGCCGGTAACGTACAGGGTGTTGAAAGTAATATGATCCCCACCTCAAGAAGCATTGGATTTAACCTGAGGATCACCCTGTAAAATCAGCTATAATGAAAACAGTAAATCGAAGAGCAATGAAAAAAATCGCAAAAATATCTCTGATCTTTCTCTTCACACTAGGTCTTGGACTATCCTGTACCAAGAATTTTGAAGAGATGAATACGAGCCCCAACTCTCCGACCGACGTTCCGGCAATTAACGTCTTTACTAATGCGGAAGTCAACACAGTCGGCAGATGGCTTGGTGGCTGGATTCAGCACACCTACCTGGGATGCTGGTCGCAGCAATGGACTAAAATCCAGTATATTGATGAAGACAAATATCAGCTTAGGGCTGCCCAAATGGATGATTTCTTTGGAGGTCCCTACGGCAACTGCCTGAAGAATCTGAAAATTGTCCTAAATAAAACAGCGGATTACGCGACAACTACGGATGATTTCAGGGACGATGCGTTGCATGCAGCTGCCATGATCCTAACTGCCTGGGAATACGCTCAGCTCACCGATTGTTTCGGTGATGTTCCGTATTTCAATGCCATTCAGGGTTTTGAAGCAGATGGTGACCTTACACCTGCATATGACTCACAAGAATTGATATACAAGTCACTGATTGATACCGTTTTGGTAAAAGCCAATGAAATTCTCACCGGAGCCAACGAGAACTTTGGAAGCGGCGACCAGATTTATGGCGGTGACCCTGCCTTATGGAGAAAATTCGGGAACTCTCTTCGGATGCGGCTTCTGAACCGCGCCAGTGATGCCTGGTCACAAGCCGATGAAAAGATTCATGCAATGCTGACAGATGCCGCAACGTGGCCGGTTATGACCAGCAATGATGATAATGCAAAACTGGTTTATCCGGGTGAAGCCCCGTACAAGAATCCGA
>MEOR01000152.1 GCA_001769295.1 Bacteroidetes bacterium GWF2_49_14
ACAAAAGATATAAATTAACCTGTAACGGATTGAATGCAAATTGCTTAAGCTTTATCATCTGGGAATAATCATAAAACGTTGGGTACCGAGGTTCATTCGGGAGCCAAATATCCGGATAAAATAAATACCCCCGGATAGCCCCCCGGTATCAATTTTTAACGATTGAATGCCCTGCAATGAGCCGGACAATTTTAACCTTCCATCAGAAGTAAAGATTTCATATCTCCAAAAATTGTCTGGAATATAGGAAGCTCTCGGAAAAATCTGAATATATTCTGATGCCGGAATGGGCTGAATATCAAAGGACGGAAAAGGTTTTCCCTTAACCAAATCAGGAAGCAGCCGGTAATAATCTCCGACCGGCCATCCGGGGAGGGCTGGCACCTCCCTGACTTCATGAAGGGGAGGAGTGTTCCACCATGGCACCGTCAGATACCAGCAAAAGGCTAAAGAATCCCTCAAATCGACCAGTAGGGTGTCGATCCGGCTATTTGTTGCAGCAATTTCCGTCAGGCCCTGAATGAACCAGACCTCTTTATGGTGAAAACGGTCAAGGTAACCCATAATGACAGACGAGCGGGCTGCAAGGGGGAAGCCTCGGAGCGTCTCAAGGTCTTCAAATAAATTCCCGCTGAAGAAATCACCCGGGTTTTTACCCATCTGGTCCAGCTTAGCCAGGGCACCCTTGACAGTATCTATTGAAAATTCTGAAAATCTACGGGATTGAGATTCGTCACGGTTCATGAATTCAAAAATCCCATGCCAGGCATCAATCGTGTCGGGCGGAACTTTACCGGGCCAAAAGGCCGTAAGTCCAGCCGCATCGTCAAGCCACAGATATCCGCCAAAAGGCAAATCGGCGGGATTGATAAAAGAAGTGTTGATGTCCTCCGGCGACTGTCCCTTTACCACCCCAAACCCGGGATTTCGCATCATCAGGATTTCTCCATCGGTATTCCAATAAACATTTCTCCTGAATTGAGTCCCCAGACGGAGGTCGGAAAACTCCCTTCCGGGTTGTGCAGACCATTTAAACAGCTCTTTTTCAATATCCGCCTGATTGAGAATAATATTGCCAACAGGCAAATTGATATATTCATTGTGATAGCAGGTACTATTTGGAGTCCCGGGATTGACCAGGCAAAGGCCCGCGATCTGACCCCCGCCATATTCCGACTCAAAACGGTTTAGGTGGGCCTGTAATACTCCGGGCTCATGAGCCACAATACCAAAGGTTGGAACATCATTAAAGCGCTGAAGTACAAAAATATTCTCGGATATCGACTGATATCCGCCCGACAGGATATTCACTCCGCATCGACTGTTTTCAAACTTGTTGAAGTGAATCACCTGATCCCTCCTGGCAAAAGTCCGGATTCCGGTGAAAAGACGATAGAAATAACAACCACGTACCTCTATCATTTCTCCGTTGAAATCAATGCCTGCGCCACAGGAATCAATTGAAAACTGTAAGGTTCCAGGTTCATTAGTGAAAGTGCAATGGGCAACATTCATTGTAGAAGCCCGGGTGGCCCGGATAAAAGCTTTCGGGGTAAAACCCTCTTCGTGATGATTTAATCGCCTGGTTGTGATGAAATCGAAATTCTGAATAGTGGCAGAGACCAGGCTGTCGCCCTTAAGGGAAATCCCGACAACATTATTCCTGAAAAGAGCCCTGTCGCCGATGATCCCAACCGCATCCGACCATATTAATCCGATCAGGGCATTCTCAACCTTTCCGCCCATAACAAATCGGACCTGGGGAGTGGAGGTCCGATCGTCACTTTCCGTGAAAATACCCTCCCACAAATCACCGCACAAATTGCCGACGGTGCCCTTTGATAGGACAAGTTGCCCTCCCCTTCGCACCTGAATTCGGCACCCTTGTGGAACCGACAGATAACCTGAAACATCCAACACACCGCCGGCAAGTATTTCCAGATTTCCATGGAGATATTGGGTTCCGGTGATCCTGATCGTATCCCCACGGCTGATCACAAGGGTTGATTCAGGAATGGCATAGCAGCTGTCATTTACCAGCACATCGGAAATAGTACCCTTTTCACCCTTCAGATGGGAGCTGATAATAGCTGCCTGGCACTCCGAGAGCGCATGGCCGTAGGAAGGCCAGTAATCCATTATATTATTGGATGTTCCGATGTCGGGACATCCATTATCCTCACAGGTATCGCACTGGTCGCCGGTGGTTCCACCCCGGAAATTATGCATCAGTCCTACCGTATGTCCAATTTCGTGGAGGAGGTTTTTCGCAGACTCCTCAACTGCCACATCATATTGATTTTGAATATATTGCTGATAAAAACCCCTCATTCCGATATAACCCTTGCCGCCAATATTCCTAGAGTGCCCGCCCACAATGGAAATATTTCCTCCGATAAATACCGGCAGGGTCTGATGTTTCTGCCGATAGCTCATAGCTGAATCCTGGTCCACATAGCGGGTTCTCATGTATGGAGCATCGATATCGACCGAGCAGTCCCAGGCATGGCTGTCGCGGTGAAAAAAAACAGTATCTACCCGGATACGGAAACCAGCATCGGGGACATAAGGCGAACTAACCGGGGGTGTGAGGGTATCCAGTTTCCCGGCTTTTGTATTGATCCATTGCTCAAGCTCCTTCAGAAAAATCATCTCACGGACGGAGTCCGCATGGAAATTGCCGGTTCCGGAGTCTGTCTGGAATATATGAAAGGCCACCCGCAGCGTGGGAACCTGAGCAGAAAGGATGGATCCGCCGGGGAGAGCCCCCGCTAAAAGTAAGTATCTGAAAAAGGGGAAAAGCCTTTTCATCTTTGGGTTGTCACCTCTCCTCAAGGCCGGGTTTCATCGGAACAAAAACAAAACTGCCATGAGTGGTGGTTTCAAACTGGTCTTCACCGGTACGGATGCAGCGTGTCATCACCTGTACCTCCCGGTCGCCCACCGGAACCACCAGAATTCCGCCAATGGCGAGCTGTGTGATCAGCGTTTCGGGCACAGCCGGAGCACCGGCCGTTACCAGGATCCGGTCGAAAGGCGCATAGGCGGGCAGGCCGGCGTACCCGTCGCCGTAAAAAAACCGGATCGGGTAACCCAGTTTCCTGAGAAGGGCCTGAGAATCGGCAAAGAGTTTCCGGATTCGTTCCACGGTGAAGACACGCACCCCCATTTCAGCGAGTACAGCCGCCTGGTATCCCGAGCCGGTTCCCACCTCCAGCACTTTTTGATGGTCCTGCAGATCAAGAAGCTGCGTCTGAAAAGCCACGGTATACGGCTGCGAAATCGTCTGGCCCGATGAGATCGGAAAAGCCTGATCCTGATAGGCAAAACGGAGGAAAGTGGAGTCCATGAAGGCATGACGCGGAACTTTCATGAGCGCATCCAGCACCCGAAGGTCGGATATCCCTTTCCTCTTAACCACCTCAACCAGTTTCCTCCGCAACCCCTGATGCTGAAAGCTGTCCTCGATCATGACAATTCTATTAACTTTGTGTCCTGAAATATCAGAAAAATTTAGCTATGCTTAAAATCGGGAAATGCTTATCGGTAATTACCCTTGCCGCTTCCCTGATCTCCTGTAATCTGATTAACCCTGAGGAAAAAATCCCGGCGCTGATCAAAATTGATACGGTTTTAGTGAAGGTAACCAATTTCGATCAGGGATCAGCCAGCCACAAAATGACCAATATCTGGATCAGCGTGGGTGGGAAAAACCTCGGAGTTTATGAAACCCCCACCATGATCCCCTGCCTGGAAACAGGCCCCCAGTGGATCTACCTCCGGCCGGGCATAAAAATGAACGGGATCGCAGGCTCACGTGTGGCCTATCCTTTCTTCGAGCCCTACGAGCTCAACGAATTCATCCTCGAGTCGGGAAAAACCACTGTGATCACTCCCACAACTACCTATAAGAAAGAGTGCAAGTTTCCCTGGATGGAGGACTTTGAGGACGCCGGTGTTTCTTTTGATTATCCTTCCTATTCCGATAGCATTTTCAGGAACCAGTCGGATTCTGTGAAGGAAGGCCGCTTTTCAGGGGCTATCTATCTGGATAAGCAGCACCAGTATTTCGAAGCCAACAGCAGCACCGATTTTGTGTTGCCCGGAACCGGAACCATGATCCTCCTTGAATTCGACTATAAAAGCAACACAGGCCTGGAATCAGGTGTCTATGTAATAACCGACGGGGCGGCAGTCTGGAACAGCCTGGTCTATATCAAGCCCTCTGCAACCTGGAACCGGATCTACATTGACCTTCATTCTACCGTTGGGTATGAGACAAACGCCGATGCCTTCAGGATCGGTCTCAGGGCTGAATGGGATTCAACGGGACTGGCCAAACAGGGGATCATAATGGACAATCTCAAGCTGATTCACTTTTAATGAACCGCAGGAAGCAACTCGCGAAATATCTGATCTCCGACTTTCTGGCTGCCGGATCCAGCTGGACCTTGTTCTTCGTGTTCCGAAAGGTTTATATCGAAACAAAAAAATTCGGATATCCGATTCCGGTTGAATTTGACCATTCCTATTTCGTCGGTCTTGCCTGCCTGCCCCTGCTTTGGCTGCTATTCTATTATGTAACCGGATATTACAAGGAGCTGTACCGTAAATCGAGGCTGAGTGAACTTTCGCAGACTATTGCCACAACCTTTATCGGGGTCCTCCTGATCTTTTTTGCCCTGATCCTTGATGATACGGTCAACACCTATACCAACTACTACCTGTCATTCATGGTCCTGTTCCTGCTGCAGTTCCTGATAACCTATATTCCGCGGCTCATTTTTACCACGACCTCTGCCCATAAGATTCACAACCGTATCATTGGGTTTCCCACCCTGTTGATCGGTTCCGGGAAAAAAGCGACCGATCTGTACCGCGAAATGGAAAACCAGCCCCGCTCAACCGGCAACAAGTTCATCGGTTTTGTCAGCGCCAGCCATAACGACAGCCATATCATGTCGGAACACCTCCCTCACCTGGGCGGCCTCAGGGACCTGCCAAAAGTATTGGCCGAATACAAGGTCGATGAGGTCATCATTGCCATTGAGAGTTCAGAGCATGAGGTTTTGAAGAAGATATTCAACAAGCTGGAGCACCGTAGGTTCACTATTAAGGTAATTCCTGATATGTATGACATACTAACCGGGATGGTCAAGATGTCATCCATCATCGGGATGCCGCTGATCCAGATCAGCCATGACCTGATGCCTGCCTGGGAGGAGAACCTGAAGCGGATGATCGACATCGTGGTATCTTTCTTTGCCCTGATCATCCTGAGTCCACTTTACCTGGTGCTGGCTATCGGGGTTAAGATCTCATCGCCCGGACCGGTTTTTTACAGCCATGAGCGGATCGGACGTTACGGAATGCCCTTTCAGATTTATAAGTTCCGTTCGATGTGCAGGGATGCGGAGGACAACGGCCCTGCACTTTCGAGCCATAACGACACGCGGATCACTGGCCTGGGTATGTTCATGCGAAAAAGGAGGCTCGATGAACTGCCCCAGTTTTATAATGTCCTGATCGGTGACATGTCACTCGTGGGACCTCGTCCGGAGCGCCAATACTTTATCGATCAGATCGTTAAAAAAGCCCCCCATTTCAATCACCTGCAGAAGGTACGACCCGGTATCACCTCCTGGGGCCAGGTTAAGTTCGGATATGCATCCAATGTGGATGAGATGATTGAACGGCTTAAATATGATATTCTCTATATCGAGAACATGTCACTTATTGTCGATCTTAAGATTCTTATTTATACTATAAAAACCATTCTGAAAGCCAGCGGAAAATAGCCATGGAAACAACACGTAAATTTGCCGTTGTATTGGCCGGTTGCGGGGTTTATGACGGCGCAGAGATTCAGGAAGCGGTAATGACCCTGTACGCGATTGACCGCAGCGGGAATTCCTTCGGGGTTTTCGCACCGGATGTACCACAGCATCATGTGGTTAACCATCTCACCGGTAAACCCATGGATGAAAAGAGGAATGTTCTCACCGAGTCGGCCCGGATCGCCCGCGGTAAAATCAGGCCGCTGAAGGAGTTTAAATCCGATGAATTTGACATCCTGATATTTCCCGGTGGTTTCGGGGTTGCCAAGAACCTGTGCACTTTTGCTTTCGACGGTGCCAACTGCAAGGTCAATCCTGAAGTTGAGATGGCTGTCATAGCCATGCACAAAGCCGGAAAGCCCATCGGGGCCCTCTGTATTGCTCCGGTCCTGCTGGCAAAAATTCTGGGTGACGTTACGCTCACCATCGGCCAGGATGCGGGAACTGCCGCAGCCGTAACCGCCATGGGCGCAACGCACAAGCCCACAACGCACCGGGAAGTTATCATCGACAAAAAAAATAAGATTGTCACCAGCCCTTGCTACATGCTCGACGCCGGTATTACTGATATCGCGGAAGGCGCACTGAACGCAGTCAACGCCTTACTAGCCCTATAACCGGCAACCGGTAACCGGCAACCGGCAACTAAATGTACCCCTTTTCTATATAGGTGACAATCTGCTCTATCAGCTTATCCTCCCCTTTGGGATCATATTTCGATTTCAGATTGGTACCGAAAAGCCGGGCCATTCCCTGCCAGAAGAAGGCACTGACCGATCCCCGGTAAGAATCGATCCAGTAATAGGTGGAGTTGGTGGTTTCGCGGTCTATCAGTTTAAAGAGAAGCTTCCCCTGTGTGATGGTCATCTCACGCATGTCTCCCTCATATTTCTTCCAGAGGGAATCTTCCATGCTTTTAATAAACTTCCGTCGCTCCTTATCGGTTTTTAAGGCTCCCAGCTTGCCGTCGACCTGCCTGACAGTAACACTCACCAATTTTGAGTAAGGGTGTACCTTTTTGAGATTATAGACCAGACGCCAGTACTGCCTCTCCTCAAAACGGTTTTTAAAACTTCTCGGGGGCAATATTGCGATCTCTTTCAGCTCTATATGCGGGATCGTATCCCCGTTAACTATCGTACTTTGGAGAATCGTTTCCTTCTTTGTGGTGGCAGTAACCTGTCCGTTCACAGAAGAAAACAAGCTGAATAACAGCAATATGGTCAGAAAGAAGCGCATAAGCGGGCGCCGGCAATTATCATGCCAGCAAAAAATGGCAGGCCTCTTCAGGCGACAACCTGTTTAACCAGGGCGGCGGCCTCCTCAAGCGTGATTGCAGAGGAAACCTGCAAACCCGACTGATCAATCAACCGCTTGCCTTCGATGGCGTTTGTACCCTGAAGCCTGACAATAACCGGAACGGGGATCTTGCCGATTTTATTGTAGGCATCCACAACTCCCTGTGCTACCCGGTCGCAACGTACGATCCCCCCGAAAATATTGATCAGTATAGCTTTCACTGCCGGATCCTTCAAAATGATGCGGAACCCCGCTTCAACGGTTATGGGATTGGCAGAGCCGCCGACATCCAGAAAATTTGCAGGATGCCCGCCGGAGAGCTTGATCATGTCCATGGTGGCCATTGCCAGGCCGGCGCCGTTGACCATGCAGCCAACATTCCCGTCAAGCTTGATAAAATTGAGATTATATTCTGATGCCTCCACCTCGGTGGGATCCTCTTCAAACAGGTCACGCATGGCGGCAATGTCAGGATGCCTGAACAGTGCGTTATCATCCAGGTTAACCTTTGCATCCGCAGCAAGGATCAGGTCATCGGAAGTTTTCACCAGCGGATTGATCTCAAGCAGGGATGCATCGGAGCCAACATAGGCATTGTAAAGGGCCGTCACAAATTTTACCATGTTTTTATTGGCAACACCACCAAGCTTAAGATTGGTTGCAATTTTTCGTGCCTGGAAAGCCTGAATGCCCAAACCGGGATCCACTTCCTCGGTAAAAATCAGTTGCGGTGTATCCTTGGCCACACCTTCAATGTCCACTCCCCCTTCGGTTGAGTACATGACAATATTCCGTCCGGTTTTGCGGTTAAGCAAAACGCTCATATAAAATTCCTTGACGGAAGTAGTACCGTCGGCTCCCGGATAATACATATCCCTCTGAATCAACAGTTTTCTTACCAGCTTGCCATCAGGACCCGTTTGAGGGGTCACAAGGGTCATTCCGAGAATCCGGGTTGCATGTTCCTTCACTTCATCCAGGGATTTGGCAATTTTGACCCCGCCACCCTTGCCACGGCCTCCTGCATGGATCTGAGCCTTAACCACCCAGAATTTGGTTCCCGTCTGTTCCTGAATCAGCTTTGCCGCATCAACGGCCGCCTCAACGGTTTCAGCCATAATCCCTTCAGCCACCGGTACCCCATAGGATCCGAGCAGTTGTTTAGCCTGATATTCATGAAGATTCATACAATCCGATTTTACAGTTTAGACATTTTGCAGGGGTTAAATTTGCAACTTTTTTAAGTCAAAGAAAAATCTGCCATTTGGTAACACGGAGGTGTTAATTTTGAGGAAAATTATACTGATGAGAAAGCTCGCAAATAATGAACTGGGCCGCCTTGATGTGGAAGGATTCAGGCAATCCGAAAAGAACCCGGTTGTGGTGGTTCTGGACAATGTAAGAAGCCTGAATAACATTGGCTCCATATTCCGCACCTGCGACGCTTTCCGAATCTCCAGGCTCATTCTTTGCGGCATCAGTACACCTCCGCCCCACCGCGACATCCACAAGACCGCCCTCGGCGCCGAACTCTCCGTGGATTGGCAATATTATGAAAACACATTGGACGCGGTAAAAGACCTGAAAAAACAGAAATACTATATCACCGCCCTGGAACAAACCGAAACCAGCATAGCGCTAAACCGGTTTCAACCCATTCAACCCATAGCCTTGATCTTCGGCAACGAAATCCATGGCGTTTCCCAGGATGTAATCAACCTCTGTGATGCAGCCGTCGAGATTCCCCAGTTCGGCACCAAGCACTCACTGAACGTTGCGGTGAGCGTGGGAATCGTGTTGTGGGAGGTTGCCGGTTAAAACAGGTTGCCGGTGGCCGGTTGCCGGTTACCGATTAAGCCTCGGAGCGTTGTCATCCCCGCGAAAGCGGGGACCGGATGGCATGCCCGCACCCTCCCCTGTAGCACTTGTCATCCCCGCGAAAGCGGGGACCGGATGGCATACCCGTACCCTCCCCAGTAGCAACCCACTTACCATCCCAACTAACTCGTTCGTTAATTTAACTATCTTTTTAGTTGCATTTTTAATTTTTTCGTTGTAGCTTTGGTATAAAGATTTTAACCATGCGCGACCTTACCAAGGCTGAGGAACAGATTATGCAGGTAATCTGGCAGTTAGGCCCCTCTTTTATCAAAGAGATCCTGGCAGAAATTGCGGAACCCAAACCTGCCTACACCACCGTGTCCACGATCGTCCGGATTTTGGAGCAGAAAGGTTTTGTGGATCATAAGGCTTATGGAACCACACACCAGTATTATGCCGTGATCAGCAAGGAAGAGTATTCACACTTCTCCATGAAGAAAATGCTGGAAAATTATTTCGACGGGAGCCTGAAGCAGATGGTCTCGTTCTTTTCAAGGCGGGAAAACCTCGATGTTAAGGAGATGGAGGAGCTGCTCCGGATGGTTGAAAACTTGAAAAAAGAGAAGCCATGAGCCACCTGAATGAAATTCTCCTGACCAACATATTCCTGATCCTCATCTGGCTTGCGTATGAGTTTCTGTTCAGCCGCCAGAGACTGTTCCAGGCCAACAGGATTTTCCTGGTTTCAGGATCGGCCATTGCGGTTATTTTACCCTGGCTTCCCTGGCAAATACAGCTGGGCTCCTT
>MEOR01000153.1 GCA_001769295.1 Bacteroidetes bacterium GWF2_49_14
AATATTGGAAAGCCAACTATTCTTCCCTGCGGACAGCCAGCGAGCTATTCTCAGAAACCTTTTTCGCATCCAGCCTGCCCGCTGAGGTACTGGAGGCGGTATCAGCAAATCTTTCCATTTTAAAATCACCTACCGTCCTGCGGGAGAAAAATGGAAAGCTCTGGGCCTGGGAAGGCTGCAGTGATGAGAATGGATGCTGCGCCGGAAGTTGTACGCATGTCTGGAACTACGCACAGGCCATCCCTCACCTGTTTCCTGAGCTGGAGCGCTCTCTTAGGGAGACGGAATTCGCCGTGAGCCAGAATGATGAAGGTCACCAGACATTCCGGGCCAACCTGCCAATCAATGAACCCAAGCATACATTCCATGCCGCATCTGACGGGCAGCTCGGAGGTATCATGAAAGTTTACCGCGAATGGCGAATCAGCGGCGACCCAAACTGGCTGTCCAATATCTTTCCCTTGGTCAAACAGAGTCTGGATTACTGCATCAAAACCTGGGACCCTGATCATACCGGTGTGTTGGTTGAGCCTCATCATAATACCTATGATATTGAATTCTGGGGACCCGATGGGATGTGTTCGAGCTTTTATCTCGGCGCCTTAACTGCCTTTGTCGAAATGGGCAAGTTTATGAAATCACCGGTTTCAGAATATGAAACCCTTTTGGCACGGGGAAAATCTTTCTTGGAAAACAACCTGTTTGACGGGGAGTATTTCTACCAGAAAATACGATGGAGCGACCTGCATGCGCCGGATCCGACCAAAACCCCGGGAGCAGGGCTTAATCCTGATGAAGCCTATGAACTGCTTGTAAAGGAGGGGCCTAAATACCAGTATGGGACAGGCTGTTTGTCCGACGGCATTCTGGGTATGTGGATGGCATCGGTGTGCGGGTTGCCTGAGGTGCTCGACAATGCCAAGGTGACCAGCCACCTGGTATCGATTCATAAGTACAATTTGAAAACTGACCTATCCGATCACGATAATCCTCAGCGTCCGACGTATGCGCTGGGAAAAGAGGGTGGCCTGCTTATATGCACCTGGCCAAAGGGAGGACAGCTCTCCTTGCCATTTGTCTATAGTAATGAGGTATGGACCGGCATTGAATATCAGGTTGCCAGCCACCTGATGATGAAGGGTGAGGTAAATAAAGGTCTGGATATTGTCAGAGCCTGCCGGAACCGTTACGAAGGCAGTATCAGGAATCCTTTCGATGAGTATGAATGCGGCCACTGGTACGCAAGGGCCCTGTCGAGCTATAGCCTGGTTCAAGGACTTACCGGCTTGAGCTATGATGCAGTGAATAAAGTTTTAACCATCAGGTCACGCATCGGTAATGATTTTCAGGCATTCATTTCAACAGCGGGGGGATATGGCCTTGCCGGGCTTAAAGCCGGTAAACCCTTTGTGGAAGTGAAATCGGGAAGCATTCCGGTCGAGAAGTTTTTAATTCAATAATCGGGCTGTTCGGCTTTAATTGAATATTTTTGCGACTATAAAACAAGTTCAAAACAATGGGAAGAGCATACGAATACCGGAAAGCAAGGATGTTTAAGCGGTGGGGTAGCATGTCAAAGACATTTACCCGAATATCAAAGGAGATTATTATCTGCGTTAAGGCCAGCGGGCCTGATCCGGCTTCTAACTCGCGGCTGCGCGTATTGATGCAGAACGCCAAGGCTGCGAACATGCCAAAGGATACGGTGGAACGCTCCATCAAAAAGGCTGCTGGGAAAGATCAGGCCGATATCAAGGAACATATCTATGAAGGATACGGTCCCCATGGGGTTGCCGTTCTTGTTGAAACCGCTACGGACAATTCGGTTCGGACGGTTGCGAACGTAAGAAGCTATTTTTCAAGGCATGGCGGGGCTATGGGAACTTCCGGAAGCGTCAGCTTTATGTTTGAGCACAAATGTATCTTCAAAGTCAATGGAAAACCGAATCTCGACCTAGAAGAACTTGAACTGACTATGATAGATGAGGGAGCTCAGGAAATCTTTGCTGAAGGCGACAGTATTATCATATCAGGGGAATTTGAAGACTATGGGACCATTCAGAAATACCTGGATGAGAATCATTTTGAGATCATCAGTGCTGAATTCGAATGGATTCCCACTCAGACCAAGGACCTGGCCGAAGGCGAAGCGACTGAGCTCGACAAGCTATTGTTAAAACTGGAAGAAGACGATGATGTCATCAACGTCTTTCATAATCTGGTGTTAAAATAATCGATTGCATCGGCAGACATCATTAACCCCGGCCTTCAGGCCGGGGTTTTTAAATCCTCTTTATCCCGATTCCGGGAAAATCATTCAAGGTGATTTTCCCGGTTTTTATTTTCATTCCTTCAAACAAATCGTTGGTAATCAATAGATTGCCATCAAGATCGGCAAATTCTGCCAATGGAGACAACTGGGCTGCCGCTGAGACGGCGCATGAGGTTTCGGTCATGCAGCCAATCATCAACTTCATATCGGCCGACCTTGCAACCTTGGCCATGGTGAATGCTTCGCGCATTCCTGTGCATTTCATCAGTTTAATATTAATTCCGTGATAAATCCCTTTTGCCTTAAGCACATCAGGCAGGCGCTGGACGGATTCATCGCCAAACACAGGCAGGGGAGACCTCTCGGTAAGCCACGCGTTTGAGTCGGGGTCATCTTTTGACATGGGCTGCTCGATCATCACAATACCCTGCTCTTTCAGCCAGAATATCATGTCAAGGGCTTTTTCCTTTTCTTTCCATCCCTGGTTAACGTCTACCGCAATCGGAACATTCGTGACCTTCCGGATGGTTTCAATCATTTCTTTATCATTCTCCCGTCCAAGCTTGACTTTCAATACATTAAACATCGATGCCTCCCTGGTTTTTTCGATGACCACCTCAGGGGTATCGATTCCAATAGTGAAAGAGGTATCCGGTGTCTTTTCCGGATTCAGCCCCCATATCCGGTACCATGGTTGTCCGATCAGTTTGCCGGCCAGATCATGAAGTGCGATGTCGACCGAAGCTTTGGCAGCCCTGTTCTCGGGTGACAGATGATCGACGTAATCAAGGATGTCCTCAATCAGGAGAGGATTTCGGAATTGCCCTAAATCAACCAGGGAAAGGAATTTTCCCGCGGTTTCCTGGGATTCTCCCAGATAGGGAGGCATGGAGGCTTCGCCATACCCGGTTACTCCTTCAAATTCTATCCGGGTGAGCATCACCGGAGTTGATTTTCTTGATGATCCAGCAAGCGTAAAAACGTGCTTCAGATCCAGATTATACGGTTCATAGGTGAGTTTCATCCTGCCAGCTGAGGATCCGGAGTAGCTGTGATTCATGGCCGTCACGGAAGGAGCGATTGCCAAACCTGCAGCCGCTGATGCCGAGCTGACAAGGAAGTTCCTGCGGGTTGTTTTCATCGGTATTAATTATACCAGGGGTGATTCCTGATGGTGACAGGTTGTGAAGGTGTTCCGAGGATTCTTTTAACATGAAGGAGGTTCTCGGTATAGTACTTTTTATATTCAGGCCTTGATGAATCAAGGCTATTGATCCGGACCAGTCCGGAACAGTGAATGAAAAATGAATCTCCCGTATACATTCCCACATGTGTAGCCCTTTCCGGCTTCTCATCCGTGGCCTTTCTGCCGAAAAACAGCAGATCGCCAGGTTGGATGAAAGCCAGTAAATTCGTCCGGTCAATTTCGGTACCCTGATTTACCTGCTGGGAGGCATCGCGCGACAGTATCCATCCGTTCATGAAATAGATGGTCTTCGTAAAACCACTGCAATCAAATGCTTTTGCAGATGTTCCGCCCCACAGATAGGGCCTGCCCGTGAATCTTTTTGCCAGGCGGATCAGGTTTTCAGGGTCTTCCTTCCGATCCGCCAGCCATTTCTGAAAATCAGCGCACTGACTGGATTCAATGAATCCGGTTCGCCCATCAGGAAGAATTACCGGAACAAACCCGCGGCTGGCTCCTTTATTGCTGTCAACCTCCAGGATTCCACCGGATACCAGGTCCGACACCGGGTCAGAATCCTTTTGAGGCTCTGAGTAGACCAGTCCGAAATCCCCTGTAAAGATGACCCGTTCGTTACTTTTCCAGGCTTGTAACCGGTTCTGATCGATTGGGGCAATCCCGGCCGACTCGGTCCAAGAAATATAGTTGTCAGGAGTTTGAATTAAAAAGTACCCATTGTCTTCCTGAAGGATTTTGACCGGAGTACCCATCAGGGCTTGCGTTGCCATCTCTGCGGATTGCGAGGGGCTATAGCGGATATTGGCAACAGATAAAGTGACCAGCCCCCAGGTATGATCACCCAGATTTGAATCCGGCAACCTTAGGATACTGTCGGTGAAAGGAATATCCTGTCTTTCCAAACCCTGAAAGAGTTCGTTAAGAGCCTCTTTTTCAGTAGTTTTTCCGGTAAGGAGCATCGTATCACCGTTTTGTACAGCCTTAATGGCAAAAATAGCAACCCGCGAATCCGGAACACGCTGGCTTTGAATCGAGTCAATCAGAAACCGGGTGATTTCAGTGACATCCCTACCTGTGTTGCAGGAGATCAGGAACCCTGCAATACCAACGGCTACAACTGCTTTAAAAATAAATTTTTTCAATGGAAACTATTTTTAGTTGATAATCCCAGTGGTTAAAATATAGATTTCCTCCGCTCCATTCGACTTCACCACGCTGGAAGTCATAGGGTTCTGAGCGAAAGAATTTCTTTGAAGGTTCCAGGCTCCGGCCAAAATCACTGTTGACAATCATGCGGTAGGAATCAATCCCGGTTATATAAAATTCCCTCAGTTGGTTATCCTCACTGTTTTGCAGGCCAAACGACATATCAACCGGAACCCAGCCGGCTCCCTCGAACCATATTTCGCACCAGTCGTGCAGGTTTTCCTCGCCCGGATGCAGCATCCAGCCGCTTTGCCAGCGTGCCGGAATGCCTTTGTACCTGGCCATCGACATCAGAAGAAAGGTAACCATTCCGCAGTCACCATGACGATATTTCAGGACATAATCGGGTATGCTGTCCATGGTTGAATACTCGCGGGCGGATGCCCAGGGAATATTCCTGTCGATCCAATAAAAATAGGACCTGATAATCTTGTAGGGATCAGTCTCGTTGCCGGCGAGACTATCCGCCAGACGCTTCACAGCAGGGGAAAAGATAATCTGTGGAGGGTTTTCCCCGGTATAGGCTTTCAGGGATCTTTTGAGATCGAATCCGGATTTCACCCGGAAACTGCCGGGATCAAACCACTGACCTGAGATGTCGAATGAAGCCGTGTAGGAAAAGATCGCTGGCTCACCTGAAACAGCTTTTTGTTCTGCATACAGGCTGGTGTGAAATGCTTTCGATGAGGATCGTTGCATTCCGGCTGGGGTGCTGGTAATTATATTGACCAGCCTTTGTCTTGGACTAAAGTCACCGGGGTAGGGTAGCCAGCACCGAATGGATTCACCGTCAGGAACGGCATCTTTGTCAACTATAATTGAGAATTCATAGGTAATTCTAAGCGTTTCGGCAGGCTTCCCGGGTTGTCCGGCCAGGAGGATTGCTCCTGTATTGTTTAGCCTGATTGAATCCAGTGGATCCGGCTTGGGTGGAAAAAGAGTGTCCCTGACTTTTCTGGCCACCGGGTCTATCCGGAACAGGTTGTTAACCGCGTAATTAAAGTATTTCTTCTGTCCTTCAATAACTTTCATTTCCAGCCTGCCGTCAGATTCCCAGGCACGCATCTGGCTATCAGATAAATAGGGATAGTATCGTGAAAGCTGCTGCCGGACCTGTTCTTCAGTTTTTCGAAAATCCAGCAGAACGCGTCCGGAGATTTCCTTATGATGATCGGAATCTATCTCGCCGGAGCAGCCTGCCATCAAAATAAGACAGACGGAGAAAGCTAATGGTCGGATCACGGTTTTGCTTTTGCCTTGCGGATCTTTTCTAAAATTTCTTCCTGCAACGATGGCGGAACGGGCATGTATTGGTAGAATTCCATGGAATAGTTTGCCCGACCGCTCGACATGTTTCTCAGGGTGGTTGAATAGCCGAACATTTCCTGAAGCGGAACGAACCCATTAACTTTCTGTGCTCCCTTGCGGTGCCTGCGCATGGATTCGATCCTTCCGCGCCTGCGGTTCAGGTTACCGACGATCTCACCAATATAATCATCAGGAGTATTAACCTCGATTCGCATGACCGGTTCGAGGAGGATCGGTGCAGCCTTGAGGAAACCATTCTTGAAACAGATGGAGGCGCAGGTCTGGAATGCCATGTCGCTTGAATCCACCGGGTGGTAACTTCCGTCCAGAAGAACCACTTTCACGTCAACAATCGGGAAGCCGGCGATGATTCCTGCTCCCAATGTCTTTAAAATACCCTTTTGAACGGATGGGATATATTCAATCGGAATAACCCCGCCCTTGATTTTATCCACAAATTCAAAACCATTTCCGGTATTGGGTTCGATACGCATCACCGTATTGGCAAACTGGCCCCGGCCACCGGTTTGTTTTGAATGTTTGTAAGCACTTTCAACCTCATGTTGAATGGTTTCCCTGTATGCAACAGCAGGTTCTCCGACTTCGACCTCCACTCCGAATTCATGCTTCATACGATCGACAATGATCTCAAGGTGAAGTTCACCCATTCCGGCAATAATGGTTTCATTGGTTTCGTCGTCCACCCTTACGTTAAAGGAAGGATCCTCATTTGCAAGTTTTTTGAGTGCTTCGCCCATTTTCTGCTGCTCCTTCTGGCTTGGCGGCATCACCTTAAGTTCAATCACGGCAGGTGGAATCTGAATATTTTCAAGACAGATAGGGTGATCAGGGTCACAAAGGGTATCACCGGTCTTTGTAATTTTCATTCCGATGAGGGCAACAATATCGCCAGGGCCGGCCTCGTGAATCTCTTCCCGGTCCTTGGCATGTATCCTCATAATCCTCCCGATGCGCTCGGGTTTCCCTTTTGTGGTGTTCATGATAGGCATGCCGTTGACTAATTTCCCGGAATATATCCTGATAAATGTCTGCTGACCCACGTAAGGGTCATTGATCAGTTTAAAAGCAAGGGCGGAAAAGGGATCCTTCATGGATGGACAACGTGTGTGTGCCTTTTCAGGGTTATCAACATCAGTACCCACTACTGCGCCTTTGTCAATCGGGGAGGGGAGATAATCAATTACCGCGTCGAGAAGTAGCTGTACACCCTTGTTTTTGTACGCTGCGCCGCAGAATACCGGGGTAATCATGAGTTTGAGGGTGGCATCCCTCGCTACTTTTTTCAGCATTTCGGTAGAGATGTCCTGATCATCCAGAAACATATTCATCAGATCGTCATCATAGTCGGCCAGCTTTTCAATCAGGAAATTGCGGGCATCGTTGCACCTTTCCTGATACTCTTCAGGAATCGGGATTTCGATCCGCTCATGGTCAGTAAAGCCAAAAGCCCGGCGTTCAATGATATCTATGATACCCTGGAAATCCTCCTCAACGCCGATCGGAATATGGAATGGGATCGCATTGGCATCGAGGTTATGGTTCATTTGGGTAATTACCTCTGAGAAATCGGCACCGGTCCGGTCCATTTTATTGATAAAACCGATGCGTGGCACTTTGTAGCGATCTGCCTGGTTCCAAACGGTTTCACTCTGGGGCTCAACTCCCCCGACGGCACAAAATACCGCAATCATACCATCAATTACCCGAAGAGATCTCTCTACTTCCACCGTAAAATCCACGTGTCCGGGGGTGTCAATGAGGTTAACCTGATAACCTTTCCAGAAGCAGGAGATAGCAGCCGATGCGATGGTAATACCTCGCTCCTGCTCTTGTTTCATGAAATCCATGGTGGCCTGGCCGTCATGGACCTCTCCCATTTTCCTGTTGATACCGGTATAAAAGAGAATACGTTCGCTTACAGTTGTTTTTCCGGCATCGATATGGGCGGCGATGCCAATGTTCCTGAATTTATTAAGGGGCATAGTTGCAAATTTTCTGCCGCAAAGGTAGGAAAAAGCCGGAAACTATGCTTTCCTGACCGTAAATGAGAAGGTTGATCCAAGACCGGGAGTACTTCTTACGTTAACGGTTTGTTCATGTGCCTCAACAATATGCTTCACAATGGCCAGTCCTAAACCGCTTCCGCCGTCCTCGCGCGTACGGCTTTTATCCACCCTGTAAAACCGCTCAAAGAGGCGGGGCAGGTGCTGAGTATCCACACCGATTCCATTGTCGGAAACTTCAACCAGAATGTTTTCTCCCATATCGTAAAAACTGATTTTGGTGCGGCCATTCTGGATGCCGTACCGGATTGAATTTGAGAGCAGGTTTGTAAATACCTGACGATACTTATCCCGATCCGCAACAACCATAAAGGTGACCGGGTTGTCCGATGCAAGACTCAGCGTAATATTCTTGATTGAAGCCTGATCTTCCAGATGGTTAATAACCTCAATAGCAAGGGATTGAATAGAGAACTTAGAGGCATTCAATCTTAGTTCGCCAGTCTCCAGGCCGCTTATCAAGCCTAATTCTTCCACCATGGCGACCATCCTGTCAATGTTGGCCTCGGTCTTCTCAAGGTATTTACGGTTAACATCGGGATTCTCAATGGCCCCGGAAAGCAGGGTTGAAACATATCCCTGGATATTAAACAGGGGAGTTTTCAGTTCATGCGATACGTTTCCAAGAAATTCCCTCCTGAAACTCTCTTGCTTCCTGAGTTCCTCGATTTCATTTTTCTTCAGGCTGGCCCATTCATTGACCTCTCTTTCGACATTGCCCAGCACGTCGTCTTTAAGGTTCACGCGACTATTCCTTTTTTCGCCACGGGTTAATTTTAGGTTATGAATGGTTTTGTAAATAAGCTTGATCTTTTCCGTGAGGAAATCCCGAAGGATTGACTGGAGGAAAAAGAAGATAATGGTAAAATGCAGAACAATAAAGACAAGGAGGAATGTCAGGCTGAATTGCGCTTGCCCGGCCAAACAAAGACCTATATATATCAATGCGGAGAACAGTGTTATTATAACAGATGCATAACCGACGAACCGTATCGGGCTTTGAAATTTCATTTTATTAAATTAAAAACTGCATCAGTTCGAGCCGGTCATTGACGTATTGGCTGAAAAAGCCTTTTTCTTTCATCCGGGCCATCAAAGGTTCAAAGTCGGCGCTGCTTTTTAGTTCAATTCCAACCAGGGCGGGGCCATTTTCCTTCGATGTTTTCTTTGAGTATTCAAAATGAACAATATCGTCATCGGGTCCC